>SGZB01000043.1 GCA_004321735.1 Flavobacteriales bacterium
ATATACAGGGCACTAATAATGTTGCTTCATGCGTTGTATTTAAAAATGGTAAGCCAGCAAAAAAAATGTATAGAAAATTCAATATAAAAACTGTTGAAGGACAAAATGATTTTGGATCAATGAAAGAAGTTGTTTTTAGAAGATATAAAAGGCTATTGGATGAAAGTCAAGATATGCCAAATCTCATAATAATTGACGGAGGAAAAGGTCAACTTAGTTCAGCAGTAAAAAGCTTGAAAGAGCTTTCTCTGTTTAATAAGATACCTATTATCGGAATTGCCAAAAGATTAGAAGAACTTTACTATCCACAAGATCCTGTTCCACTATATTTAAATAAAAAGTCAGAAACTTTAAAAATTATTCAGCAGATAAGAAATGAGGCTCACAGGTTTGGTTTAGGATTTCACAGAGATCGAAGATCAAAATTTTCACTGGAATCACAGCTTGACAATATTAAAGGTATTGGAACAGTATCAAAAGATAAGCTGATGAAAAGATTTAAATCTTTTGAAAGAATTCAAAATGCAGAAACACAGGAATTAGTTGATGAAATAGGAAAAGATAAAGCTAAATTAATATTAAAGTTTTTGAAGAGAAACTAGTAGTTTCTTAATTTTACGTAATTGAAAAATTATAAAGCCCTAATATTATTCCTGTTATTTTTTTCATCAACGAGCCTTTTCTCAAAAAATATAATTGACACACTGTATTCTAAAAATTATAATGCCTTTAAAGCTGGTGAATTTTTAGAGTATAAATTGCACTACGGCTTCTTCAATGCAAGTTATGCATCATTAGAATTAAAAGAAGAAAAACTTGGTGACAAAAAAGTTTTTAGAGCAAGTGCGATAGGGCGAACAACTGGACTGGCAAGACTTTTTTTTAAAGTAGAAGATCTTTACGAAACCTATTTTGACAAAAACTTAGTAAAGCCTTTAAAATCAACAAGAAATATATATGAAGGAGGCTATGTAAAAAATACAGAAACTACGTATGATTATGGCTCTAATAAAGCTTTGTTGTATAATAAACTAACAAATGAAGAAAAGGAATTAAAGGTTAGTGAAAATATTCAAGATATAGTTTCGACATTTTACTATTTAAGAAAACATTTAGATATTTCTAAATTAAATCCTGGAGACTATATTTACGTAAATATATT
This sequence comes from Flavobacteriales bacterium, assembly GCA_004321735.1. Classification (GTDB taxonomy): domain Bacteria; phylum Bacteroidota; class Bacteroidia; order Flavobacteriales; family Flavobacteriaceae; genus Eutrophosalina; species Eutrophosalina marina. The sequence goes on from SGZB01000043.1 coordinate 1,163, forward strand.
TTTTGATTCTGAAAACTATCCTTTTAAAATGAAATTTTTGGGAATAGAAAATCTAAAGACGAAATTTGGCACAATTGAATGCATGAAGTTAAACCCATATATGGAAGCTGGAAGAGTTTTTAGAAGTAATAAAGGTCTTGAGTTGTGGGTTACAAATGATGACAACAGAGTGCCAATTAAAGTTAAAGCTAATTTGAGAGTAGGAACAATTGTCGCTGATTTGACCACTTTTAGAGGATTAACAAATCCATTTAAGATTGTAATTAATGATTAAGAAATTTTTTAAGCTTTCTATCCTGCTCTTTATCGTGTCATGTGGTAATGATACAAAAGCTGAACCTGAAATTATTCAACCAAAAAAAGAAAAAATCATAAAGGAATTTGGTTTTATATTAAATAACTATGAAGTTAAGAAAGACACAATAGATAGAGGAGATTCATTTGGGCTAATTTTAGAAAAAAATGAACTTTACTATCCTAAAATTTTCAATATTGTAAATGAAGTAAAAAAAGTATTTGATATCCGAAGAGTTAACGTAGGAAGACCTTACACAATTCTATATTCAAAAGATTCGATTCGAAAGCCAGAGTATTTTATTTATCAACCCAGTTCAATCGATTATTTAGTTGTATCTCTGGGTGATAGCATATATGCTGAAAAAAAACAAAAAGAAGTTAAGCTTGTTAAGTATGAAGCTTCTGGTGTTATAAAAAGCTCTCTTTCAGAAACCATGCAGGAACTAGGATTAAGTCCTTTAATTACAAATGAGCTTTCAGAAATCTATGCATGGAATATTGATTTTTTTAGATTAGAAAAAGGAGATAATTTTAAAATATTGTATTCATCAAAATTCATTGATGATTCTATTTACATTGGATTAAACAGGGTTCACAATTCATACTTTGAGCACAGAGGGAAGCCCTTCTATGCTATTGAATATGAAACTGATTCTATTAGAGGAATAACCGAATATTTTGATGAAAATGGTAAAAATTTAAGAAGAGCTTTTCTCTTGTCTCCTGTTCAATTTAGTAGAATTTCCTCAAGATATAACCTCAGAAGAAAGATTGCTTATTATGGTAGAGTTAAACCTCATTATGGAACTGATTTTGCTGCGCCTGTTGGAACTGATATCAGAGCAACCGCTTCGGGAAGAGTTGAAAAATCTGGTTATACAAGAGCAAATGGTTATTACATAAAAATTAAACATAATGCCACCTATTCAACACAATATCTACACATGAGAAAAAAAGGACTCAAAGTTGGAACACAAGTCAAACAGGGTGATAAAATTGGAGAAGTTGGAATGACTGGCTATACATCAGGTCCACATGTTTGTTACAGATTTTGGAAAAATGGTAAGCAAGTTGATCCTTTAAAACAAAAACTCCCAGAAGCAAAACCTATTTCTGAGGAATTGAGGTCAAAATATCTAGCTTATATGGAGCCAATCAAATATAAATTAGATAATATAGATTCAAATCTTAACTTTGAATAGATTTTGTATAAAATGACATTGCCAAAAATTAATCCAACAACAACTACATCCTGGAAACTCTTAGAAAACTGTAGTAAAGAAGAAGATATTAAAGCTCTTTTTGAAAGTAATCTCAAGAGAGCAGAGGATTTTTCAATTTCTTTTGAAGATTTTCATTTAGATTTTTCAAAAAATATGATCTCTAAAAATGTGATGGGATTGCTTTTGAATCTTGCTGAAGAATGTCATCTAAAGAAAGCAATTCAGTCTCAATTTGATGGCTTAGAAATAAACGAAACAGAGGGTCGAAAAGTTCTTCATACTGCTATAAGAAGTTTTGAAAATAACACGCCCAATTATAATCAAGTTTTAGAAGACAGAAAAAAAATAAAAGATTTTACTGAAAAAGTGTTGAGTGGTGAATTAAAAGGTTCTACTGGAAAAACTTTTACTGATATAGTAAATATTGGTATTGGCGGATCTGACTTAGGACCTATGATGGTAGCTGAAGCTCTAAAGTTTTATAAAACATCATTAAACGTTCATTTTATATCAAATGTTGATGGTGACCATGTAAATGAAGTTATCAAAACACTCGATGCAGAAACAACTTTATTTATAGTTGTTTCGAAAACTTTTACTACTCAAGAAACTCTTTCCAATGCAAATACTGTTAAGACGTGGTTTTCTAAAAAGCTTGGATCTGAGAATATAAAAAATCATTTTGCTGCAGTATCAACAAATTTAAGTGCAATTGAAGAGTTTGGAATAAACACTGAATTTGTTTTTCCAATGTATGATTATGTTGGAGGAAGATTTTCATTATGGAGCACAGTAGGGCTTTCAATTTGTTTAGCTATAGGTTATGAAAATTTTGAGAATCTATTAAAAGGAGCTTTTAAGATGGATAATCATTTTAAAAATGAACCTTTTGAAAAAAATATACCTGTTGTATTAGCTTTATTAAGTATCTGGTATAATAACTTTCAGGGTTCCGAAACACATGCTATTATCCCTTACTCTGAGTATTTAAAATATCTGCCTTCATACCTACAACAAGCTATTATGGAAAGTAATGGCAAGAGCGTAGATAGAAATGGTGAAAAAGTTTCATATCAAACTGGAAATATTATTTGGGGAAGCACAGGTACAAACTCGCAACATGCCTTTTTTCAACTAATTCATCAGGGAACTAAACTTATTCCATGTGACTTCATAGGTTTTAAAAAATCTTTATTTGGAAACGAAGATCACCACAATAAGCTACTTTCAAATTTCATTGGTCAAACTGAGGCTCTTCTAAATGGAAAATCACGAGAAGAGGTTGTAAGTGAATCCAAAAGTTCTGGTGATGAAAAAATCACTGAGTTCAAGATTTTTGATGGTAATAAACCAACAAATACTATCCTTATAGATAAGCTTACGCCTGAATCAATGGGGAAACTCATTTCAATGTATGAACATAAAATATTTGTAGAGGGTATTATTTGGAATATTTTCAGCTATGATCAGTGGGGTGTAGAGCTTGGAAAAAAAATGGCAAAATCACTACTTCGTGAGATTGAGAATGGATCAATAAAGGATCACGATAGCTCTACAAAATCTTTATTAAAAAATCTAAAATAATTTCTTCCTCTGATATTAAATTATTGTTAAAAATAATACGATTTTATGTTCATAAAATTAATATCCAATTAACATGATTTCTTAAAATTTTGTTAATATTTGCTCTAAAATAAAATATCAAATAAATGAAAAAATTATTTACATTATTTGCAGCATTTTTCCTCTATGGAACTATGCTAGCACAGAACAATGTAACAGGTGTTGTTATTGATGCTGACCTAGGAACAGGTCTTCCTGGCGCATCTGTTGTTGTTCAAGGTTCATCTGTTGGTGTTTCCACTGATTTTAATGGTCAATTTACTATTAACGCTAAAGAGGGTTCAACTTTAGTTATTTCCTATTTAGGATATGAAACTAATGAAGTTCAAGTTAGTGATGCATTAAGTTTAGGAACAATTGCATTAGTACCGGGGGCTGATGTTCTTTCAGGAGTTACGGTTTTCGGAACTATTGATTTGGCAAAAGATAGAGAAACACCTGTCGCTTCTTCAACTTTAACTGGAAGTGAAATAGTTGAAAGAGTTGGTAATCTTGAATTACCTCAGCTACTAAATTCAACACCTGGTATTTATTCTACAATGCAAGGTGCTTTTGGAGATGCTACTGTTAGATTAAGAGGTTTTAGACAAGAAAATATTGCTGTACTCATTAACGGTATGCCTGTAAATGATATGGAAAACGGTAGAGTATTTTGGAGTAACTGGGCTGGATTAAGTGATGTTGCGTCAGCAATGCAAGTTCAAAGAGGTTTAGGATCAGCCAAGCTTCCAATTCCATCTGTGGGTGGTACTATTAATGTTGTTACCAAGTCAACTGAATTAACTGAAGGGGGTAAGGTAGCTGCTACTGTTGGAAATGATGGTTACTTAAAGACTGTTTTAAATTACAACACAGGAGTAAGTGATTCAGGCCACGCATTTTCTGCTGTTTTCAGCAGATCTGCTGGAGATGGTTATGTTGATGGAACTGAGTTTGAAGGTTATACGTACTTCTTGGGTTATGGTTTTAGAAAGCCTGATGGCAAACACAATCTTCAATTCATTGTAACGGGAGCTCCTCAAGTTCACGGACAAAGAACAACAAGTTACTTTAATATGGCGACTCTTGAAGATTACGAAAAGTATGGTATCAAATATAATTACAACTATGGTTTAAGAAATGGAGAAGGTTTTAATATGAGAAATAATTATTATCATAAACCAATTGCATCTCTAAACTGGGAACATGAAATTAATAGTCGAACTTCTGTATCTGCCACTGTTTACGGTTCACTTGGAAGAGGAGGAGGATCTGGTGATTTAGGTCGAAATGGATCTTATGGATACTTTAGTTCTAGTGATTGGAGAGACCAAAGTAACGGATACGTTCTTTGGGATGAAATTATAAAACACAATAGTGGTATCACTGCAAATTGGAGTGATGGCAGCTCATCATCCATTAACAGTGATCCGGTAACTGGACTTAATATTGTAAATGATGAAAGTTTTTCATCAAGTGCTGGTGTTACTAGAAGAAATGGATGGATTCAAAGGAATTCTGTAAATTCTCACAACTGGTTCGGTGCCATTGGTAACATTAAAAGTAAACTTAATGACTATTTAACACTAGATGTAGGTTTTGACAGTAGATTTTATAAAGGTTTACATTATAGAAGTTTAAGAGACAGGCTTGGATCAGATGGATATAGAGATGGGAGATATGCTGATTACCCAGGAGGTAAAATTGTAACAAAAACTTACGAATGGCCAATAGGTGATGTGTGGCAAGTTTTTAAAAGTACAGATGATGAGGAAAAGATGGATAGAAATAACAATGGAATTATAGATTATTTTGGACTATATTTTCAGCTTGAATATGTAAAAGATAATCTTTCAGTTTTTGTTCAAGGTTCTGGCTCTACGAAAGGTTATGAAAGAGAAGATTTTTATTTATACGAAACTGGAAATCCACTTCAATATTCTGAAAAAGTTAATCTTGAAGGAGGAACTATTAAAGTAGGTGCAAACTTAAATTTAAGTGCTAAAAGTAATATTTTTGGAAACGTTGGATACTTTTCAAAACAACCAAATTTATATGCTGTATTCCAAAATTTTGATCAAATTGCAACTCCCAAAGATGAATTATTTAATGAAAAAATCTTTGGTTTAGAAATGGGGTATGGTTACAGATCTACTGATTTGGATTTTAATGTAAACTTGTATAGAACTGCATGGACAGATAGATTTTTATTCTCAAGTGTTAGGATTAATGGTGAACAAGGAATTGCAAATTTTTCTGGTGTAGAACAAGTCCATACTGGAATAGAAATTGATGGTGTATGGGATATTAGTCCATTTGTACAATTAACTGGAATGTTGACTTTAGGTGACTATGCATATGCAGGAAATACTACTGACGATGCAGTAACCACTGAAGAATCAAATGTAAGTATTGGATCTGCAACATTATATTTAGATGACGCTAAAGTAGGTGATACAGCACATACAACAGCTTATCTTGATCTTACAATCAGACCAAGTGATAGATTTATGTTCAATTTTGATTTATTTGCTGCTGATAATCTTTATGGTTCTGTTAACGCAGAAGATTTTGATGAGCCAGGAGTTGAAAACATGAAGCTTCCTGCCTATCAAGTTTTTGGTGCGGGAGCATCATACAGATTCCCAATTGGTGAAGATCAAGTTTCTATTAGATTAAATATAAATAACCTATTTGATGAGGAGTACTATCAAGAATCTGCTAACAATTACTTAGCAACTGATTCTACTACTAATTATAAAGGTATTAATGTTAGAAATAGAGTAATCCCTGGATGGGGAAGAACTTGGAACTTAGGATTTACTTACAGATTCTAATTTTAAGGACTTTAAATAAAAAAACCCTCCAATTATTTTGGGGGGTTTTTTATTTTGTGCCACTCACAACAATAACGTATTCTCCTTTTGGTTTTTTATTTTCAAAAGATGATAGAACATCATTAATTGTTCCTCTTCTAGTAGATTCAAAAATTTTTGAAATTTCTTTAGAAATAGAAATTTTTCTATCTCCTCCAAAATAAGTTTTAAAATCTGTTATGGTTTTTATAATCTTGTGCGGAGATTCATAAAAAATCATTGTTCTGGATTCATTTGATAAAAATTCAAGTCTAGTTTTCCTCCCTTTTTTTATTGGTAAAAATCCTTCGAAAGTAAACCTTTCAGATGGCAAGCCGCTAACAACTAAAGCAGGGATTAAAGCTGTTGGACCTGGCAAACATTCAACTTCAATATCATTTTCAATACATTTTGATACAATAAGGTAGCCAGGATCTGAAATGCCAGGTGTTCCAGCATCTGAAACTAGTGCTACTTTTTCACCATAGAGAATTCTCCCAATTATATTTTCAACAAGATCATGCTCGTTAAATTTGTGATAAGATCTTAACGGTTTTTTAATTTCTAAATGATTTAAAAGCTTTAATGTTCTTCTAGTATCTTCACATAAAACAAGATCAGCTTCTTTAAGATTTTTTACAGCTCTATAAGTTATATCATCTAGGTTGCCGATTGGAGTTGGGATTAAAATTAATTTAGACATTATAACTTATCTTTACCGTAAAAATAAGAGTTATAATTTTATGATAGGCAGAATTGAAGTTATATGTGGGTCTATGTTTTCAGGAAAAACTGAAGAACTTATTAGAAGACTTAAGAGGTTAAAATATGCTAATCAAAGTTTTAAAGTATTTAAGCCAGAAATAGATACAAGGAATAAAAAAAATAAAATAAAATCTCATGGCAAGATTGAAATAGAAGCTGAAACTGTCATTAACCCAAAAGAAATTCTAGATTTAAGTACTGATTTTGATGTAATTGGGATTGATGAAGCACAGTTTTTTTCTTCTGAGCTTGTAGATGTTTGTAATACTTTAGCGAACAAAGGAATAAGAGTAATAGTAGCTGGATTAGATATGGATTTTTCTGGGAAACCATTTGGACCCATGCCCGATTTAATGGCTATCGCTGAAGAAGTTACAAAAGTTCATGCAGTGTGCTTAGAAACAGGAGAGCCTGCTTTGTATAGCTATAGAAAAGGGAAGAATGATAATGTTGTTTTACTTGGAGAAAAAGATGAATACGAGCCTCTTTCAAGAAAAGCTTTCTTTTCAAAAATGAAAAATAAATAAATTGGCTGATAACAACACCTACTTAGAAATTAACCTTAAAAATTTAGCTTCTAATCTCAACTTTCTAAGAAGTAAGATAAATTCTAACACAAAATTATTAGCTGTTACTAAAGCCAATGGATATGGTTCTGATTCTATAGAAGTTTCAAAATTTCTTGAAAAAAAAGTGGACTATTTTGCTGTAGCATATACCTCAGAAGGAGTTGAGCTTAGAAAAAATAAAATAAAATCTCCCATTCTAATTCTTCATCCACAATTAGGAGATTTTGATACAATACAAGAGTATAATCTTGAACCTAGTATTTACTCCTTTA
>SGZB01000044.1 GCA_004321735.1 Flavobacteriales bacterium
ACTAATTTATTCTAAACGAAATTGGAATTCCGTAAGTCATCTTTACATTTTTACCATTTAATTGAGCAGGTTTTTCTACTTTAAGTGTTGACATAATTCTGTATGCTTCATCTTCTAAGACTTTATCTGGACCTACTGTTGTAAAATCAATTAAAAATCCAAATTCATCTATTGAAAATTGAATAAAAACATCACCTTCGATTTGATTTTTCAAGGCTTTTCTAGGATATTTAAAATTTTCACTAATATGTTTGGTAACACCATTTTCGAAGCAATCTCTAGATTCATTACCTTCAAGCTCCTCACATCCTTCAAGAAGAGGTGCAACTGTAACTTCATCAAAACTTGCTTCGCGCGGTATCTCATATTTAATGGATACTTGAAATGTTTTATTTATTGGTACACTATCAACTTTCGCTGGTGTAAATTTTGGAAGAGAGTTAATTATCTCAAGTGCAGAAATTTGAAATAGTTGTCTTGCTGCATTTAATGCTTCTCTTTGCTTAAAACTAACTCCCACAACGCTTGCTTTAGGTATTACATTTGAAACATCGCCATTTTCATTGATATCAAACTTGACTCTAACTATAGCTTGTAAATCCAAATCCCAAGCTTGTTTCGGATAAAAGAAGTTGTCGTCAATGTGCTCTTGCATTGTCTCACTAAAACAATCAGCCAATTTAGATTCAGGTAACAGCTCACAAATTGGGAAAATTGGAAAAACTTCTTTTTTTTCAGTTGATGTTTGGGCATAATTATTGATAAATATCAATAGAAAAATAATTGATTTAAGTCTCATTTTTCAAATTTAAATATTTATGGCTAGACATTTATCATTTAGATCAGGTAATCCAGCACTCAACAAGAATTCTTTTAGGAATCTTGGGGTTGATAGATCTGCTAGTGCTTTAAGAAGAAATGAATTAATGACAATCAGAGGCACGGTTGATAAAACTGCATTATCATTGACTTTACTCCTCCTTTCTGGATATTATGTTTACTCTGAACAAATTACTTCCTTAACTTTTGTTGGTGCTATCGCAGGCTTTATAGTTGCCTTCATAACTATTCTCAATAAAAAAGCTGCTCCAATAACAGTTCCAATTTATTCGTTATGCCAAGGTTTGTTTTTAGGAGGTGTTTCTTTTATGTATGGTCAAATGTTTGAAGGAATTGTTTTTAATGCAATTACATTAACAGTAACAATTTTATTTTCACTTTTACTAGCTTACAGATCTGGAGTCATTAAGCCTACCGAAAATTTTAAATTAGGACTTTTTGCGGCCATGGGGGGAATATTTTTATTTTATATTGTTTCATTCATTGGAAGTTTCTTTGGACTTCAGTTTTCAATTTTAGATCCCTCTAATGGTTCAATGACTAGCATATTATTTTCTCTTTTTATTGTAGTAATTGCTTCTCTAAATCTAGTTCTAGATTTTGATTTTATTGAAGAAGCCTCTGAAAATGGAGCACCAAAATATATGGAATGGTATGGAGCTTTTGGGCTTTTAGTTACACTGGTTTGGCTGTACCTTGAAATTTTAAGATTACTAGCTAAGATGAATAGTAGAGATTAAAGTATAATCTCAAATAATTTATTTCTTATATCAACTTTATAAAAATTTCCTTCATCTCTATTTGGATACACTCTATTTGTTAAGAAAACAAGTATTAAATCACTCTCAGGATCTACCCAAAACATCGTACCCGTAAATCCGGTATGCCCAAAACTCTTATTTGAAAGTTTTTTATTAGGATAAACTTTATTCTCTGAAACTATCCTCACTTTATCAAATCCCAATCCTCTATTGTTTAGAGAATCATTTTTAATGTGATTTTTTGTAAATAGCTCAACAGTTTCACTATCAATCATTTGTTTGTTTTTATGAATCCCTTTGTTTAATATCATTTTAAGAATAACTGATAAATCTTCTGCGTTTGAAAAAAGTCCAGCATTGGCCGAGATTCCACCCATAATTGCTGCAGTTTCATCATGAACTGTACCCTGTATAAGTTCCTTTCTAAAATTATTATCTATCTCTGTTGGAACTATTTTTTCAATATTATATTTATTTAAAGGATTGAATGTGGCCGAAAGACCCAACGGTAAATAAAATTTATCATTTAAATATTTATCTAAATTTTCTCCAGTAATATTTTTAATTATTTCAGGGATAAGACAGAAAAACAAACCAGAATATATGTATGTGCCTATATTATTTAACTCTGTTTTTTTAATTCTTTTTTTAATGACTTTATAATAGTTTTTATTTATGTATAAAGATCTGGATAGTTGATTTGAAAACTTTTTGCTCAAACTTTTTTTAACAAATTTTCTTTTGAGCTTTCCATTTTTCTTAACTAAATATTGTTGATGACTTATATATGGTCTCCACCCTGATGTATGCGTTAGTAAATCTTTAATTGACGTCTCTCCTTGCTTTGTTTTATTAAAATCGTTTAGATAAAATTTAAGATTTTTATTAATGTCAAAATTATAATCATCTTTCATCTTCATTATTGCTAAAGTCCCTGCTAAACTTTTTGTTATTGAGGCCAAGTCGAATAGATGATCATCTTCGACTTTAGTTAAAGAGTCATAAGTATGAAAGCCATATGATTTTTTGTACTCATAATTTCCTTTTTTGATATATAATTGAGCGCCAGGAAAGGCATTTAATTTTATTGAAGAATTGATTAAACTGTCAATACTTTTCTCAATTTGAGAATAGCTATTTAAATAAATAAATAAAACAAAAACAATTCGTAAAATCATATTGCAGGTATTTCTAATTCATAATCCTTGACTTTTCTTTTTTCAATAATTAGTTGATTACGAAGATTTGTAATTATTGACTTGTAATTAGGATTATTTATTTCATTAGAGTTTTCAAATGGGTCATTTACTAAGTCATAAAATTCCCATGTTGGTTTTGTTTTTATCTTATTTACTCCAGATTTATTTAACCCATCACCATATACATAAATCAGTTTGTGTTTTTTTGATCTTATACCTAAGTGAGCTGGTCTTTTAACATCATGTTGCCAATATCTATAATATATGTACTCTTTTTCATCTTTATTTTCATTGAGAATCGCATTTCTAAAACTAGAACCTTGGAAAGATTCTGGCTTTTCTATTCCAGCGTAATCTAAAATTAAAGAAGGAATATCAACATTGGTAACTAAATCATCTATTCTATTATTCTTTGGAATTTCATTTGGATATGAAATTACAAATGGCATTCTAGCAGACTCTTCATAAAACCATCTTTTGTCCATGTAACCATGTTCGCCAAGAAAATAACCTTGATCAGAAGTGTAAATAATTACAGTGTTTTCAATTAGATTTTCTTTTTCTAAATAATCCAAAAGTTTTACAATGTTATCATCAATTGAAGCACCACTTCTAATGAAATCTCTAACAAATTTTTGATATGTGATTGAACGTATTTCTTTTTTGTTTTCTGTATTCAGTGTGAATGGCATTCCGGGATATCTATTAATATTTTTACTTGTATCATTAAGCCATCGTTCAGTTAAATTTTCTACAATTTGACCTATATGTTTTCTGCCTGATTCGTTGGAGTCAAATTCATATAATGATTGTGGCTCTGGAAAAACAACATCTTTGTTCAGATTATTATGCCTTTCAGGATAATCAAATGGTTCGTGAGTTGCTTTGAAATGAGTCATCATAAAAAAAGGCTTATCCCTGCTAATATTACTTAACCACTCAATTGAACTGTCTCCAATTATATCTGCTGAAAACCCTTTTTCTTTTTTTCCGCCAGAATAACCATCTTCCCAATTTTCAACAGTCTTGAAATAAGGATCATGATATAACCCTTGCCCTGGTAACACTTTATAATAATCAAATCCAGACGGTTCTTTTTTTAAGTGCCATTTCCCAATTATTGAAGTTTGATAGCCATTCTCTTTCAAAATCTTAGCAATATTTAAAGAGTCAGGTGATAGAGCGTCTGGTAAATTATAAACTCCATTAATATGACTGTATTTTCCTGTTAAAATTGAAGCTCTGCTTGGGACACAAATAGAATTTGTACAAAATAAATTATTTAATACTGTACCATTATTTGCTAATCTTTTTATTCCATCATTTTTGACATAGTCTCTTAAGATTCCACCATAAATACCCCAAGCTTGAGATGTATGATCGTCAGACATGATAAAAACAATATTTGGTTTTTGATTATTTTTATCGTTAGAGCTAAGAAGAACTATAATAATGAATAATGCAATTTTTTTCATCGATTGTGTCTAATTTATTTTATAATTTAAAAGTAAATTATGAATTATTTTAAATAAGAAATAGAGTATATGAATTTAAAATATTTATTGTCCATATTTTTTTCTCTGTTTTTTGTGCTAAATATATTCACTCAAGAAAGGATGAATCAACTATCAAATTCAAAAAGTCTGTATTTAAAACAACATGCAAAAAATCCAGTAGATTGGATGCCTTGGAGTGCTGATGCTTTAAAAAAAGCAAGTGAAGAAGAAAAGCTTATTGTAATAAGTGTTGGATATTCATCATGTCACTGGTGTCATGTTATGGAGGAAGAAACCTTCAGCAATAATGAAGTAGCTGAGGTAATGAATAATGATTTTATAAGCATAAAAGTAGATAGGGAAGAGAGGCCAGATATTGATGAACTTTACATGAAATCGCTAGTATTAATGACGGGTTCTGGCGGATGGCCAATGAATATAATTGCTCTTCCAGACGGATCTCCAATATGGGGAGGAACTTATCTTCCAAAAACTAATTGGATGAGTGTTCTTAAACAAATCAATGATCTTTATAAAAACAGATATGATGATGTTTTAGGATATTCAAATAAGTTAAAAGAAGGATTAAAACAAGATGGTATAGTTGATATAAAACTAGAATCGGATGAGTTATATGATAAAATCATTGAACTGAGCGAATCAGCATTTAGCTTTTTAGACATAAATAATGGTGGACTAAAAACATCTCAAAAATTTCCTTTACCATCTTTATTAGATTTTTATTTAAGATCTGGAAAACAGTTTGAGAAAAGTAAGTTCGTGGACTTTGTAGATTTGACATTAGAAAACATAGGATACGGAGGAATTAATGATCATATTGAGGGAGGATTTCATCGATACACAGTTGATTCGATTTGGCATGTTCCCCATTTTGAGAAGATGCTATATGACAATGGACAACTTTTGTCCATTTTTGCTAAAGCTTACAAATTAACAAAAAGACCTCTCTACAAAGATCTAATATCCGATTCGCATAGATTTCTAGAAGACAAAATGACCTCTAGTGATGGTTTGATTTTTTCAAGTATCTCTGCTGTTACTGATTATGGAGATAAAAAAATAGAGGGTGATTATTATGTTTGGAATCAAGATGATTTAAAAAAATACTTGGAGGATGATTATGAGATTTTTGAAAACTACTACAACATAAATAATAAAGGATATTGGGAAAAAGATAAATATGTTTTAAGAAGAACAATAAGTAACAAAGATTTTTCAAAAGATTATAAAATCCAGGAAAAGAAGCTAAAATCAAAAATTCAATCCTTTAAAAATATTTTAAAAGAAATAAGAAGTTCAAGAAAATACCCTGAGATTGATGAAAAAATTATTTCTTCATGGAACTCACTTGCAATTTCGGGATACTTGGATGCATACATGGCAACAAATGAAAAAGTTTATTTAAATAAAGCTGTAGATATTGTTAATGCATTAGAAAAAAAATTAGTAAATAAAGACTTAAGAATAAGTAGATCGTTTAGTATTGAAGAATCTGATATTTTATTTTTAGAAGATTATAGTTTTTTAGCAAATGCATATTTGAAATTATACCAATCAACTTTTAATTATCAGTGGGTTAATCGTGCAGATCAAATAGTTAAAAAATCTATTGATATATTCTTTAATGAAGACCTAGGGTTTTTCAAATTCAGTTCAAACCAGTCTACATTGTTTTCAGAAAACTTATTTGTTTTAGAAGATGGTGTTATCCCATCATCAAATTCAGTAATGGCAAATAACTTATTTCTTTTATCTCACTATACTGGAAATAGAGATTATTTGAACATTGGAAAAAAAATGATTGATTCGGTAATTGGAAAGGCAGTTAATGATCCATTAGATTATATGAATTGGTTAAATGTCTCAACAGATTATTCAAAGAATTTTTATGAAATTGTTGTAGTTGGTAAAAATGCTTTTGAGATATCAAAAGATCTGACAAGCAGGTATTTGCCAAATACATTAGTTGCAGCTTCAAAAACTGACACTGATGAATATTTGATTAAAAATAGATATATTAAAGGTGATACTTTAATATATGTTTGTGTCAACAACTCGTGTAAATTTCCAGTTGAAACCGTGGATGAAGCGTTAAAACTGATTTTAAACTAAAATGAAAAAAATACTATTCTTATTTACTTTAATTCTTATGTCTTGCTCAGGTGAAAAATCTGAAGCACCACCTAATATCGTTTTTATTTTAGCTGATGACTTGGGATATGCTGATCTGTCCTCATACGGATCAAGTTTCATTAATACTCCATATCTTGATCAAATGGCTGAGGAAGGAGTAAAATTAACTTCATATTATGCTGCTCAACCCGTTTGCTCAGCTTCAAGAGCTGCAATATTGACCGGTTCATACCCAAATAGAATTGGTATTCATAATGCATGGGGGCCAAAATGGAAAAGTGGAATTAATTATGATGAATTAACACTTGCTGAGATGCTAAAAAACAATGGTTATAAGACTGGAATTTTTGGAAAATGGCATCTAGGAAGTGTAGAAAAGTATTTTCCAACTAGACAAGGGTTTGATGAATTTTATGGAATTCTATACTCGAATGATATGTGGAGGTTTCATCCTGAATACCCAGACTCATATCCAGAAGATTTATTATTATATCAAAACGAAACACCTATTCAAGAACTGATTGATCAATCTGATTTAACAAAAAACATTACAGATGAGAGCATAAAGTTTATTGAAGAAAATAAAAATAATCCCTTTTTCTTATACGTGCCTCATCCACAACCACATGTTCCCTTGTTTGCATCATCAGATTTTAATGGTAAGACTGGAGAAGGATTATACGCAGATGTAATTACAGAAATTGATTATTCTGTTGGAAGAATTATTGATGCTTTAGAAAAAAACAATCTTAGTGATAACACTATTGTAGTATTTACATCTGATAATGGTCCATGGCTGTCATATGGCGATCATGCAGGATCATCTGGAATATATAGAGAAGGTAAAGGTACTACTTGGGAAGGTGGAGTTAGAGTTCCTTGCATCATTAAATATCCAAAAAAATTAAATCATAGAGTTATCGATGAGCCAGTTATGGGAATTGATTGGTTACCAACATTTGCTGATATTACTAATTCTCAGATGTCAGAAAATAAGATAGATGGTAAAAATATCTGGCCTCTTATTTCGGGCAATACTAAAAAAACACCTCACGAAAAGCTGTTATTCTACTATCGTGTAAATGAACTGCATTCAATCAGAATGGGCGATTGGAAAATGCAATTTCCAAGAAAATATAGATCCTTGAATGGTAGAGATGGTGGTAAAGATGGAATGCCGGTTAAATACGAGATGAATCCAGTTGAAGCCAATGAGCTTTATAATTTAATTAATGATCCTGAGGAAAAATTAAATGTTTATGACAAATATCCAGAAATTGCTAAACAAATGCAGGAGTTAGCAGATCAAGCTAGATTTGAACTAGGAGACAAGCTAACTGGAGTTGAGGGTACTGAAAATAGAGAACTTGGAAAATAATATATAAATTGAAAAGAAGAAATTTTATAAAAAAAGGTGTTGTTGGATCAGTGGCTGTAGGAAGCTTAAGCAATAATATTATATCAATGAAAAATTCAAATCCTAGCCCCAGAATTATTTCAACTTGGAAACATGGAGTACCTGCGAATAAAATTGCTTGGGAACGTCTAAAAAAAGGTGAAGGAGGATTAACAGCAGTTGAATATGGAGTAAGGGATTCAGAGGATAATCCTGATGAAAGATCTGTTGGATACGGAGGACTACCTGACAGAGAGGGTAAAGTAACTTTGGATGCGTGTATAATGGATAAGAATAATGATTGTGGTGCAGTTAGTTTTTTGCAAAATATAAAAAATCCAATTTCTGTTGCTAGGATGGTTATGGAAAAAACACCTCACGTAATGTTATCTGGAAAAGGAGCTTATGATTTTGCCATAAAAAATGGATTTAAAAGCATGAATCTTTTAACTGAAAAATCAAAAAAAGACTGGGAAAATTGGCTAAAAAAATCTGAATATAAACCAGTAATCAATATAGAAAATCACGATACGATCAGTATGCTACTATTAGATGAGGAAAACAATCTGTTTGGCGCTTGTACAACAAGTGGTGCAGCATGGAAAATGCACGGTAGAGTTGGAGATTCTCCTATCATTGGAGCAGGCTTATTTTTAGACAATGAAGTTGGGGCTGCTGCATCAACAGGTTTAGGAGAAGCAGTTATTAGAACTGCTGGTAGTGCTATG
>SGZB01000045.1 GCA_004321735.1 Flavobacteriales bacterium
CTGACAAGGAGGATGAAGCAAAAAAAGCGGGAGCTGATCTTGTTGGATTAGATGAATATATCAAGAAAATTCAAGGTGGATGGACTGATATCGATGTAATAATTACTATGCCTAGCATCATGGGTAAGTTAGGTCCACTAGGTAAAGTTTTAGGACCTAGAGGATTAATGCCTAATCCAAAAACTGGCACTGTTACTATGAATGTTGGTAAGGCTGTTGAAGAAGTAAAAGCAGGAAAGATTGATTTTAAAGTTGAAAAAAATGGAATAGTACATGTTTCAATTGGTAAAATTTCTTTTGAATCTGATAAAATATTAGATAATGCTAGAGAAGTTCTTAACCATCTTCTTAAAATCAAACCTTCATCATCAAAGGGTGTTTACATGAAAAGTATTTATATGTCCAGTACTATGAGTCCTGGTATAAAAATTGACACTAATAATATTTAATATGAATAGAGAAGAAAAAGCGAATATTATTCAAAGTATAAAAACTGATCTAGATGCTAGTTCATCTATTTATATTACTGATTGCTCTGGTCTAGATGCTACAACTACATCTAAATTACGTAGAGCATGCTTTAAGTCCAATATCAGACTCTCTATTGTTAAAAATACACTTTTAACAAGAGCTATGGATGAGGGTGATAAGGATTTTGGCGAGTTAAAATCAGTATTGAAAGGGAATACAGCTTTAATGTATTCTGAAGTTGGAAATGCACCAGCAAAGGTTATAAAAGATTTCAGAAAAAAATCTGAAAAACCAATTTTGAAAGGTGCATTTGTTGAAGAATCGATTTATTTAGGTGATGATTTGCTTGAAACATTAGTAAATATTAAATCTAAAGAAGAATTGTTAGGTGAAGTAATCTCACTTCTTCAATCACCAGCTAAAAACTTAATTTCCGCTCTAAAATCGAGTGGATCAACTATCAGTGGTGTTCTAAAAACACTTTCTGAAAAAAATGAAAATAATTAATAAAATAACTTAAATAACATAAAATGGCAGATTTAAAAGATTTTGCAGAAAAATTAGTAAACTTAACAGTAAAGGAAGTTAACGAGCTTGCGGATATACTCAAGGAAGAGTATGGTATCGAGCCTGCAGCTGCAGCTGCAGTTGTTGCTGGTCCTGCAGCCGGAGGAGGCGGAGAAGCAGTTGAAGAGCAATCAGAATTCACTGTTATATTAAAAGCAGCTGGTGGTTCAAAATTAGCAGTTGTTAAACTAGTTAAAGAACTTACTGGATTAGGTTTAAAAGAAGCTAAAGAACTTGTTGACAATGCGCCAAGTAACATCAAAGAAGGTGTAGCTAAAGATGAAGCTGAAGGGTTAAAATCATCTTTAGAAGAAGCTGGTGCTGAGGTTGAGCTAAAGTAGTAACTACTTAGCTCAATCCTTTATTTCAGGAAAGTCCTGATCAATTGTTCTTTAACTTAATTTAAATTTAATGAGTCTATCAAACAGAATTAACTTTGCATCTTCATCAGACGGTTTAGAATATCCAGATTTTCTAGATATTCAAATCAAATCTTTTAAAGATTTTTTTCAGTTAGAAACTAAATCTGACGAAAGAAGTGATGAAGGTCTATATAAAACTTTTTTAGAAAACTTTCCAATCTCAGATGCTAGGAACCAATTTGTTTTAGAGTTTCTGGATTACTTTGTTGATCCACCTAGATACAGTGTACACGAGTGTATAGAAAGAGGTCTAACTTACAGTGTTCCTCTTAAAGCTAGATTGAAATTGTATTGTACAGATCCTGAGCATGAGGATTTTGAAACTATTGTACAAGATGTTTACCTCGGAGTTATTCCTTATATGACGTCTAGTGGAACATTTATTATTAATGGTGCTGAAAGAGTTGTTGTTTCGCAATTGCATAGATCACCTGGAGTTTTCTTTGGTCAATCTTTTCATGCTAATGGAACAAAATTATATTCTGCTAGAGTAATTCCTTTTAAAGGTTCATGGATTGAGTTTGCTTCAGATATCAATGGGGTAATGTATGCTTATATTGATAGAAAAAAGAAGTTGCCAGTAACAACACTTCTTAGATCAATTGGTTATGAAAGAGATAAAGACATTCTTGAAATTTTTGGTCTTGCTGAAGAGATTAAAGCAACAAAAGCAAGCTTAAAGAAGGTAATTGGAAGAAAGTTAGCAGCTAGAGTTCTTAATACTTGGTTTGAGGATTTTGTTGATGAAGATACTGGAGAGGTTATTTCAATTGAAAGAAATGAAGTTGTATTAGATAGAGATACTGTTATTGATAAGGAAAATATTGAAGTTATTATAGAAACTAATGCAAAAACAATTCTTCTCAACAAAGAAGAAGGTGATGGTAATGAATATTCTGTTATTTTAAATACTTTACAAAAAGATCCTACGAATTCTGAGAAAGAAGCAGTCGAGCATATATATAGACAACTTAGAAACGCTGAACCACCTGATGAAGAGACTGCTAGAGGAATTATAGATAAATTATTCTTTTCCGATCAAAGATACAATCTTGGAGAGGTTGGTAGGTATAGAATGAATAAGAAGCTAGGTCTTGATGTAGATATGGAGAATCTTGTTTTGACTAAAGACGATATCATTACCATAATTAAGTTTTTAATTGAGTTAATTAACTCAAAAGCTGAAATTGATGATATTGACCACCTTTCAAACAGAAGAGTTAGAACTGTTGGTGAGCAGTTATCATCACAATTTGGAGTTGGGCTTTCAAGAATGGCTCGTACAATTAGAGAAAGAATGAATGTCAGAGACAACGAGGTATTTACCCCTATCGATCTGATTAATGCTAAAACATTATCTTCAGTGATTAATACTTTCTTTGGTACAAACCAACTTTCACAATTTATGGATCAAACAAATCCATTAGCTGAGTTAACTCACAAAAGAAGACTTTCAGCTCTAGGGCCTGGTGGTTTATCAAGAGAAAGAGCCGGCTTCGAAGTAAGAGATGTACATTACACTCACTATGGAAGATTATGTCCAATTGAAACACCTGAAGGACCTAACATTGGATTAATATCATCACTTAGTGTGTTTGCTAAGGTAAATAATCTTGGTTTTATAGAAACACCATACAGGGAAGTTAATGATGGAGTTATAGATATTAAGAATTACAAGTACCTATCTGCTGAAGAAGAAGAAGGTAAATTAATTACACAAGCAAATATTGAAAAAGGTAAAGATGGTAAAATATTAGCTGACAAAGTAATAGCTAGGCTTGAAGCAGATTATCCTGTTGTAAGTCCTAAAGATGTAAATTATATTGATGTTGCGCCTAATCAAATTGCTTCAATTTCTGCTTCATTAATTCCTTTCTTGGAGCATGATGATGCTAACAGAGCTTTAATGGGTTCTAACATGATGCGTCAATCTGTTCCATTAATGAAACCTGAATCCCCGATTGTTGGAACAGGTTTAGAAAATCAAGTTGCATCTGATTCTAGAGTACTGTTAAATGCAGATAAAGATGGTGTTGTAACATACGTTGATTCTCAAAAAATCACTATAAAGTACAAGATGAATGAAGATGAAAAACTTACATCTTTTGATTCTGATGAAAAAACATACTCACTCATTAAATTCAGAAAAACAAACCAAGGTACATGTATCAATCTTAAGCCTATTGTTAAAAAAGGTGATAAGGTAGCAAAAGGGCAAGTTCTTTGTGAGGGTTATGCAACATCATATGGTGAGTTGGCGTTAGGTAGAAACCTAAAAGTTGCTTTCATGCCATGGAAAGGTTACAATTTTGAGGATGCTATTGTTATCTCTGAAAAAGTTGTTAGAGATGATTATTTTACATCGATTCACATAGATGAATACTCTATTGATGTTAGAGATACTAAATTAGGCATGGAGGAGTTAACTAGTGATATTCCTAATGTTAGTGAGGAAGCTACTAGTGACCTTGATGAAAATGGAATGATTAGAATTGGTGCAGAAGTAAAAGCAGGTGATATTTTGATTGGAAAAATTACACCAAAAGGTGAATCAGATCCAACACCTGAAGAAAAACTTTTAAGAGCTATTTTTGGTGATAAAGCTGGCGATGTAAAGGACGCATCACTGAAAGCATCTCCATCATTGAAAGGAATTGTAATTGATAAAAAATTGTTTGAAAGAACAATTAAAGATAAAAGAAGAAGAGCTGATGATAAAGAATTATTGAAACAGCTTGAAGTAAAATATAATCTTCAGTTCAATGAATTAAAATCTATCTTGGTTGATAAACTTTATAAGATTTTAAGTGGAAAGACTTGTCAAGGAATTTTTAATGATTTAGGTGAAGAGGTTATTCCTAAAGGAAAAAAATATTCTCAGAAACTATTGAATGAGGTAGACGATTATATTCACTTAACTGAAACTAACTGGTGTGTAGATTCAAAAACTACTGAAATGGCCTCTACGTTGTTACATAACTACAGAATTAAAGAAAATGATTTACAAGGTATGTTAAGAAGAGAGAAGTTTACAATTTCTGTAGGTGATGAATTGCCTGCAGGGGTTATGAAGTTAGCTAAGGTTTATATTGCCAAGAAAAGAAAATTAAAAGTTGGAGATAAAATGGCAGGTAGGCATGGTAATAAGGGTATTGTTGCCAGAATTGTTAGACAAGAAGATATGCCATTTTTAGAAGATGGAACACCTGTAGACATTGTTCTTAATCCACTTGGTGTACCATCAAGAATGAATATTGGTCAGATTTATGAAACTGTTCTTGGTTGGGCTGGTCTTAACTTAGGAAGAAAATTCTCAACACCAATTTTTGATGGTGCTACTTTAGATCAAATTAATGAATTAACTGATGAAGCTGGTGTTCCTAGATTTGGTCATACTTACTTATACGACGGCGGTACTGGTGAAAAGTTTGATCAACCTGCCACGGTTGGTGTAATTTATATGCTAAAACTAGGTCACATGGTTGAAGATAAAATGCACTCAAGATCTATTGGTCCATACTCATTAATCACACAGCAACCACTTGGTGGTAAAGCGCAGTTTGGTGGACAAAGATTTGGTGAAATGGAGGTATGGGCGTTGGAAGCTTACGGTGCGTCCAGTACACTTCAGGAAGTTTTAACAATTAAATCAGATGATGTGATTGGAAGAGCTAAAGCATATGAAGCGATAGTAAAAGGTGAAAAAATGCCTGATGCAGGATTGCCTGAATCGTTTAATGTTTTAATGCATGAATTAAAAGGACTAGGATTAGATATTAGATTAGAAGAATAAATACAAAATCATTTATGGAAATTAACAAAACAAAAAAATTTAATAAAATCTCTATAGGTTTAGCATCTCCTGAATCAATTTTATCCGCTTCAAGAGGAGAGGTTTTAAAACCTGAAACTATTAATTATAGAACTCACAAGCCTGAAAGAGATGGATTATTTTGCGAAAGAATTTTTGGTCCTGTTAAAGATTATGAGTGTGCTTGTGGAAAATATAAGAGGATTAGATATAAAGGAATTATCTGTGACAGATGTGGAGTTGAAGTAACTGAAAAGAAAGTAAGAAGAGATAGAGTTGGACATATTAATTTAGTTGTCCCTGTTGCTCATATATGGTATTTTAAATCACTTCCAAACAAAATCGGTTATTTATTAGGATTACCAACTAAGAAATTGGACATGATTATATATTATGAGAGATATGTTGTTGTTCAACCTGGTCTTGCTGTTGATGCCGAAGGTAACCCTTTAAATAAAATGGATTTTCTCACAGAGGAGGAATATTTAAATATAATGGAATCTCTTCCTCAGGAAAATCAATTTTTGGAGGATAGTGATCCAAATAAATTTATCGCCAAAATGGGGGCTGAGTGTCTAATAGAGTTACTTTCTAGAATTGATTTAGATGAACTTTCATATGAACTAAGACATAAGGCTAATAATGAAACATCAAAACAAAGAAAAACTGAAGCTCTAAAAAGGTTACAAGTGGTTGAATCTTTTAGAGAAGGAAATGATAACAGAGAGAATAAACCTGAGTGGATGATATTAAAAGCAATTCCTGTAATACCACCAGAACTAAGACCATTAGTTCCACTTGATGGAGGTAGGTTTGCTACATCTGATTTAAATGATTTATACAGAAGAGTTATTATTAGAAATAATAGGCTCAAAAGATTAGTGGAAATAAAAGCTCCTGAAGTTATTTTAAGAAATGAGAAAAGAATGCTACAAGAATCAGTTGATTCACTATTTGATAATACAAGAAAATCTTCTGCTGTTAAAACTGAAGCTAACAGGCCTCTTAAATCACTTTCAGATTCTTTGAAAGGTAAACAAGGTAGGTTTAGACAAAATCTGTTAGGAAAGCGTGTTGATTACTCTGCTCGATCAGTTATTGTTGGTGGGCCAACTCTTAAACTTTATGAATGCGGAATTCCAAAGGACATGGCAGCCGAACTATACAAACCTTTTATAGTTAAAAAGTTAATTGAGAGGGGAATTGTAAAAACTGTTAAATCTGCAAAAAAAATAATTGATAAAAGAGAACCAATTGTATGGGATATCTTAGAAAACGTTTTAAAAGGACATCCTGTTCTATTGAACAGAGCTCCTACATTACATAGATTAGGTATCCAAGCTTTTCAACCTCAATTAATTGAAGGTAAGGCTATACAGGTTCATCCATTAGTTTGTACTGCATTTAATGCTGACTTTGATGGAGATCAAATGGCAGTTCACCTTCCTTTAGGTCCTGAGGCAATATTAGAAGCTCAATTACTTATGTTAGCTTCTCATAATATTCTAAATCCAGCAAATGGTTCGCCAATTACTGTTCCATCTCAAGATATGATTTTAGGTCTTTATTACATGACCAAAAAGAAAATGTCAACAAAAGATAACCCAGTAAAAGGTGAAGGTTTAATTTTTTATTCATCTGAAGAAGTTAACATAGCTTTCAATGAAAATAAAGTTGATTTGAATGCTGCAATCAAAGTAAGAGTTAAAGACTTAAATGATTTTGGGGAATTAGAAACTAAGCTTATCGAAACTACTGTAGGTAGGGTTCTGTTTAATGAAGTTGTCCCTGAAAAAGCTGGATATATTAATAAAGTCCTTAATAAAAAAGCTCTTCGTGGAATTATTGGTAATATTCTCAAAAAAACAAGTGTTCCTGAAACAGCTGAGTTTCTTGATAAGATCAAGGATATGGGATTCTCCTTTGCATTTAAAGGTGGCTTATCGTTTAGTTTAGGTGATATCATTATTCCAGAAGAAAAGAATACGATGGTTGACTCTGCTAATAAAGAAGTTGATGCAATTGTTGCCAACTATAACATGGGATTGATTACTAACAATGAAAGGTATAATCAAGTTATTGACGTTTGGACTTCATCAAATGCTTCTCTAACTGAACTTGCAATGAAAAGAATTAGCGAAGATCAGCAAGGTTTTAACTCGGTATATATGATGCTTGATTCTGGAGCAAGAGGATCTAAAGAACAGATTAGACAGTTAACAGGTATGAGAGGTCTAATGGCTAAACCTAAAAAAGCTAGTTCTGGTGGTGGAGAAATTATTGAAAACCCCATTTTATCTAACTTTAAGGAAGGTCTATCAATTTTAGAATATTTCATTTCAACTCACGGTGCTAGAAAAGGTCTTGCGGACACTGCTTTAAAAACTGCTGATGCTGGTTATTTAACTAGAAGACTTCATGATGTTGCCCAGGATGTAGTAGTACATTCTGAAGATTGTGGTACTCTAAGAGGTGTCACTGTTGAAGCATTAAAGAAAAATGAAGAAATAGTTGAACCATTGGGCGATAGAATTTTAGGTAGAGTTTCTCTTCATGATGTTTACAACCCACTTAATAACGAAATTATTGTAAAAGCAGGACAACATATTGATGATGATATTGTAAGAGCAATTGAAGATTCACCTGTAGATAAAGTTGAAGTTAGATCTCCTTTAACATGTGAAGCCAAGAGAGGAATTTGTGCAAAGTGTTATGGAAGAAATTTAGCTACTGGTAAAATGGTTCAAATTGGAGAAGCTGTTGGAGTTATCGCTGCTCAATCAATTGGTGAGCCTGGAACCCAGTTAACATTAAGAACATTCCATGTAGGTGGTATTGCAGGTAATATTTCGGAAGAAAATAGTTTGTCTGCAAAATTTGATGGTATTACTGAAATTGAAGATTTAAAAACTGTAAAGTCGAAAGATAATGAAGGTAAAACGATTGATTTAGTTTTATCCAGAACATGCGAGATTAAAATTTTAGATGAAAAAACTGGAATTGTTCTAAGCTCTAATATAATCCCTTATGGATCTTCTGTTTTTGTTAAGAATGGAAAGAAGATTAAAAAAGGTGACGTGATTTGTAGTTGGGATCCTTACAACGGTG
>SGZB01000046.1 GCA_004321735.1 Flavobacteriales bacterium
CAAAGTAATTGTAACTATTATCTTGATCTAAAAGATTTTCTGTTTTGATATTATCAAAATCTATCAAATCTATCAACTCAGAATCATTTAAAGAGTATAATTCTACTTCGTAATCAATTTCAAAATCGTTAGTATTAGGTAATAAATTGAAAATAAAAAAACCAAAAATAATTGATGCAGCTACAGGCATAATCATTTTGTTTAAATTAATTAATATCCTCTTAGATTTAATTTTCTTAGTGTTTATTTGAAATTCTTCAAAGTAATTAGATGGAACTATAAAAGGATTTCCTGTCCTTTTTAGCAAAAGGTTTTTATTAAAATCTTTGAAGTAACCTTTGGGTACTTTAAAATGTTCTTTATTATTTAATTTATCCATCTAATTTATTGACAATGTTTTTGTTAAAAGGTTTGATTTAGTTTCAATTCATCTATTATTTTTTTCTTTGCTATATGGTAAGAGGCCTTTAATGCGCCAACTGTTACACCCAGAATTTCTGAAATCTCAGTAAACTTTAGATCCTCATAATATTTCATTTGAAAAATTAATTTTTGCTTTTCAGGAAGTTTAGCTATAATTGATTGAAGCTTTAATGCTGTCTCATCTCCATCAAAATAAGGATCTTCTTTTAGGTTATTCACCATTGTATTCATCATAATTTCAGATGAAAAAAAATATTTTTTTTCCTTCAATTTCAAAAAATTAATTGACTCATTATACGCTATTCTATACATCCATGTACTAAGTTTCGAATCTCCTTTGAATTTATTAATCCCTTTGTAAACTTTGATAAATACATTTTGAAGAACATCATCAGTATCGTCATGATTTAATACAATCCTTCTAATCTGATAATAAAGTTTTTCTTTATATAAATTAACTAGAGTTTCAAATGCTAAATCTTTTTTTGTTGAATCTTTTAAATCTTTAATTAATCTTTCTTCCTTATTCAAAGAATATTTTAATAGTTTGACAAAAGCTAAGTTATAAAGTTTAACTTATTGATTGAAGTTTTATCAGGTTTGAATAAATACCGTTAAGATTTAATAATTCACTGTGGCTTCCACTTTCAATAATTTCCCCATCGTCAAGAACTAAAATTTTGTCTGCATTTTTTATAGTTGAAAGTCTATGTGCAATAACAATAGATGTTTTTTCCTTCATAATTCTATCTAATGCATCTTGAACTAATTTTTCAGATTTTGAATCTAAAGCAGATGTAGCTTCATCTAGTATTAGAATAGGGCATTTACTAGCAATTGCTCTAGCAATTGCAATTCTTTGTTTTTGACCTCCAGAAAGGTTTACACCATTATCACCTACATTATATTCAAACCCTTCGTTATTTTCATGTATGAAATCGAAAGCATTAGCAGCTATTGAAGATTCTTCTAGTACTGAATTATTACTATCTAATTTGTCTAATAAAATATTTTCTTTTATTGAGGAATTAAATAATATTGATTCTTGAGATACAATTGATATTAATTTTCTAATGTCTTTGATTGATAAATTATTTATATTTTTTCCATCAATTAAAATTTCGCCTTCGCCGTAAGAATAGAACTTCGGAATTAAATTTACAAGTGTTGATTTTCCGCTTCCAGATAGACCGACTATTGCCACTACTTCACCCTTATTCAATTCAAATGATAAGTTTTTAAGGACCTTGTTTTTTTCATAACTAAATGAAACTTTATTGAACTCAATTTTGTCTGTAAATTCATTAATTTCTTCTTTGTCAATATCATTTTTAAATTCACTATCTAAGTCAATAATTTCAAATACTCTCTCTGCAGCGGCAT
The DNA here is from genome assembly GCA_004321735.1 of Flavobacteriales bacterium. Classification (GTDB taxonomy): domain Bacteria; phylum Bacteroidota; class Bacteroidia; order Flavobacteriales; family Flavobacteriaceae; genus Eutrophosalina; species Eutrophosalina marina. The sequence goes on from SGZB01000046.1 coordinate 1,807, forward strand.
TCCCTTTTTTAAGAGAATAAAATGCTTTACTTATTGATTTAGCTGGAGTTAAAACACCATAAGCTAGCCCCATGTATGTAATGAATGCCGCTGGTTTTAATTCCATATCAATCAAAACTAATTTTCCACCGTACCATAATAAAACGCCGATAACAAGTATACCCAAAAATTCACTAAGTGGCGATGCAATATTTTGTCTGTTAACTAACTTGTTTGAAAATCTTAAAAATTTTGAATTACTTTTTCTGAATTTTGATTTAAAAAAATTTTCTGAAAGAAATGTCTTGATAACTTTGATGCCATTGATAACTTCTTCAGTAATAGACATTAGCTCAGCTTGTTCCCTTTGTACAATTAATGATTTTTTCTTTAAACTTTTTCCAATAAAAGAAATAACTAGTCCTGAGATTGGTATAAAAAATAATACAAATAATGTTAATTTAAAACTAATTATAAACATTGTTCCCAGAGTAAAAACAATTGTTAATGGATCTCTTATAAAGATTTCAACAATTGATAGATAGGAGGTTTGAACTTCCAAAACATCAGATGACATTCTAGCTATTAAATCTCCTTTTTTATTCTCTGAAAAATATTTTAATGGAAGTACTATAATCTTATCAAAAACTTTTTCTTTAATGTCCTTTATTACTGAGTTTCTAATCAATGTTGAAAAAAATAATGAGAAGTAATTCGTTAGGTTTTTTAGAAAGAATAAAATAATTACTGTTCCAACTACAAATAAAATAGCATTCTCAGTGTCATTGCCAGAAAAACTACTTACTTGGAAATTGAGCCAATCTTCAAGAAATGTTCCAGTCGAATCATAATTTTCATAATTAGGTTTAATATTAATTTTTGGTGAACCATTGAAAAGAACCTCTAACATTGGCATAAGAGATAGAAATGCAAGAGCGCTAAAGAAAGCATAAAGCATACTGAATATGATGTTCAGAATTAACTCTTTTTTATAAATTAGGATGTTATGTAGAACTCTCTTAAAATACATTTAATTAGTAAAATCAATTAATAACTGACTTAATTTTTCATCTAATAATTTATTTTTTTGTAAAAATTCAGATTTATTTTTTAATGAACAATTTACACTAAAATAGTACTTTATTTTGGGCTCCGTTCCACTTGGCCTTACTGCAACCTTGTATCCATTCTGTGATTCAAAAATTATCATGTTAGTTTTCGGGAGATTGATTTCTGATTCCTCACCGGTCTCTATATTTATTTTAATTGAACTTTCATAATCTTCAATGAACAGAATCTTATCATTTAATAGTTTTTCAGGCGGATTTGATTTCAAACTAGAGATAATATTTTTAATTTCTTGTGCACCTTTTTTACCATCTTTTTTGAGAGTATAAAGTTTTTCCTTAAAAAACCCATACTTAATATAGCAATCAATCATTCTTTCATAAAAACTTGATCCATTTGTTTTCAATTCTGAACAAATCTCACTTACTAAGAGTGAGGAAGTTAATGCATCTTTGTCTCTGACAAAATCCCCAATTAAATATCCAAAACTTTCTTCTCCTCCTCCAAGGAATTTCAAATCTTTATAATCACTTATCATTTTACCAATCCATTTAAATCCTGTTAGAGATAATTCTATTTTAATATTATTTATTGAAGCAATTTTAATCATCATAGGAGTAGATACAACCGTACTCGCTATAAATGAATTTCTGTCAATTTTTGATTTGGCCAGAATGTAATCAGTCATTACACACATAGATTGATTTCCGTTAATTAATTCATAATCGCCTGATAAGTTTTTTACTGCAATTCCAAACCTGTCAGCATCAGGATCAGTTCCAATTACTAAATCAGCATCGTGAACTTTAGCAAGTTCAATTGCTTCATTAAGAGAAGCTGGATCTTCAGGATTGGAAGAATTTACATTTGAAAAATTTCCATCTGGATTCATTTGAGAATTAACACAAAATATATTTGAATATCCTGCTTTATTCAATATTTCAGGAATTAGTATATGTGAAGTACCATGTAATGCAGTAAAAACAATTTTTAAATTTTTTCTCTCGGAGTCACCAATTTTAGCTGTATTTATACTATCATTCACAAAACTGTTTTCAATTTTATTATCAAGTAATTCAATAAGTTTTGGATTAGAGTTAAAATTAATTTCTGAATAATCTATCTCAGAAATTTCTGTAATTATATTTTTATCAATTGGTGGTACAATTTGACCGCCATCTGACCAATAAACTTTATATCCATTATACTCAGGTGGATTGTGAGATGCAGTTAGAACAATACCACATTTACAATTTAACTTTCTTACAGCATAAGAAATAAGTGGGGTAGGTCTTAGCGAGTCAAAAATGTAAGCTCTAATATTATTAGCAGAAAAAATATCGGCAACAATCATTGATAATTCTCTACTATTATTCCTGCAATCATGACCTATTACTACTGATGAGTCTTTAGAAAGAGTATTTAATATATTAGAAATTGCTTGGGTATTTCTTCCAAATGTATATTTGTTAACTCTATTGGGACCAACCCCCATAATACCTCTCATTCCTCCAGTTCCAAATTCTAGATCTTTATAAAAAGAATCTTTAAATTCTTCACTGTCATTTTTCTTTAAATATTTAACTTCATTTTGAGTGTCTCTATCAAAAATGTTCGATGTCCATACAATTTCATTTTCTGAGATTTTACTCATAATTTAATCTTGATTTTATTTTATAATTTTTAGCTTTTTTACTATTTCTAAGAATGAGTTCTCCTAAAAATCCAGTTAAGAAAAATTGACTTCCAATAATCATTGAAGCAAGGGAAATATAGAATTCAGGTCTTTCAGTTATTAATCTTCCAGTGGTATTAATAAATAATTTATCAATGCCGAGATATATGGAAAAGAAAAATCCAACAACAAGAATTAGCGTTCCAAACAAACCAAAAAAGTGCATAGGTCGTTTTCCAAACCTGCTAAAAAAAGATAATGTAATTAGATCCAGAAAACCTTTTATAAATCTATCAGGGCCATACTTTGTATTACCATGAACTCTCGGGTGATGTTTGACAATTTTTTCAGCAATTTTATGAAAACCAGATTTTTTTGCCAGTACTGGAATATACCTATGCATTCCACTAGTAAGCTCTATTTCCTTAATAACATCGGATTTATATGCCTTTATACCACAATTAAAATCATTTAGAGATATCCCAGATGATAATCTTGCCGCAAAATTAAAAAGTTTTGATGGTAAATTTTTAAATATCAAAGAGTCATATCTTTTCTTTTTCCATCCTGAAACTATATCATAATTATTTTCAGTTATCATCTTGTATAGGGGAATTATTTCTTTTGGATCATCTTGAAGATCTGCATCCATGGTAATTACAATTTTTCCTTTAGCTAATTTAAAACCTTCTGAAAGAGCCATCGATTTTCCATAATTTTTCAAGAACTGAACTCCTTTTGTTTTTTTTGATGATGAACATAAATTTTTAATAACAGACCAAGAAGAATCTATGCTCCCATCATCAATAAAAATAATTTCATAATCAATTAAAAAATTTTCTAGATTAGATATTATCTTTTCATGAAGTTCAATTAGTGAATCTTCTTCATTGTAAAGAGGAATTACAACAGATATTTGCATAAAAAATTTTAAACAAATTTAGTAAACTAATAACATTAAATTAAATATTGCAGAATAATAAAAAAAACCTATTTTTGCATCCGTTATATAGAAAATGAAAAAAGGTATACATCCAGAAAATTATAGATTAGTTGCTTTTAAAGACATGTCCAATAATGATGTCTTTATAACTAAATCTGCTGTTGAAACCAAAGACACAATTTCAGTTGATGGTGCTGAGTATCCTCTTGTAAAACTTGAGATTTCCAGAACATCACATCCTTATTACACAGGAAAAACAAAACTTGTAGATACTGCTGGTCGAATTGACAAATTCAAAAGTAGGTATGCCAATCTTTCTCTTAAGAAACAATCTACTGAAGAATCTCCGGCTGTTGAAGAAGCTCCAGTTGTTGAAGAAGCTCCAGTTGTTGAAGAAGCTCCTGTTGCTGAAGAAGCTCCAGTTGTTGAAGAAGCTCCTGTTGCTGAAGAAGCTCCTAGTTCTGAAGATTCTTCTGAAGAAGAGAAATAGTTTTAATCAATCACTTTTTTAACTTTTCTCAAATCAAGCATATTGATTGGATTATTATTCAATCCGTTTATCCTTTTATTCAATATTCTTATACTCATATCATAATATAGTGGTATTACAGGTGAATGTTGATAAATTAAGTCTTCCATTGATTCTCCAATTAACGTGGCGTTAGAATTAGTTTCACTACTTTCAGTTAGATTATATAATTTATCAAACTCATCACTTTTAAAAAAAGTATAATTAGGACCTTTTGGAGTATGATTTTTTGAATAAAAAAGTGAAAAATAATTTTGATCACTTGGGTAATCTGCAATCCAGCTTGCTCTAAAAGCTTGGAATTTTCCATTTGCCTTACCTTGTCTTAAAATTGATGGTGGAGTGATATCAATAGTAATATAAATATCAATTTTCTGTAATTCAGATTGAACAAATTCAATTATGTCTAGATATTGAGCATCTGTTGAAATTGTGATATTGACCTTATCAAGATTATTTACATTCTTATATTCATTCATTAATTTTTTTGCTTTCTCAGGATCGTAATTATATCTTTCTTCTTTATAGAGGTTGTTTAAACCATTAGGAACAACTCCGCTTGTGGCAGCATAACCTAAATTTTTTCTTAAAAATTTTATCATCTTTTTCCTGTCAATTGAGTGGTTGATTGCTAACCTGAGTTTAGCATCTCTTTCCAAATTTTCTTTGGTATTAAATCCAATGTATTCTGTATTTAAGTATGGTTTTTTAATCAATTTAAATTCATCATTGAATCTATCTTGTAAATTTCCTTTTGAATCAAAAATTTGATCAATAATTGAATTGTCGGGAGAACTCACCATGTCTAATTTTCCAGCAATGAGTTCCATAAATTCACTTTTTTTATCTGGGATAAGTGATATTGAAATTCCGTCTAAATATGGTAGTTTTTTTCCTGTAATATCTTTTTCAAAATATTCATCATTTTTTCTTAGAACTAGTTTAATATTTTGATCCCATTTTTTGAATAAAAAAGGCCCTGTTCCTATTGGATTTTGCCCAAATTCATCTCCAAAATTTTCAACTACTTCTCTTGGTACGACGGAGCAATATTTCATACTTAAGATTCCCAGAAAGGGTTTAAATTCCTTTGTGAGTTCAATTTTTAGAATTGAATCATTGACGCTGTATATACTATCAACATTCTTTAGAACCCATGATCCAGATGATGCAACTTTGGGGTCAGTCAACCTTTTTAAACTATAAACAAAATCATCAGCATTTACAATTCTTTCAGATTCATTATTAAAGAATTTAGAGGGATGAAACTTTATGTCTTTTTTAAGAAAAAAAGTATAAGTTTTTTTATCTGGACTGATCTCCCATCTATGTGCTAAATCATCAATTATTTCTAAGTTTTCATCTAGTTTAACAAGACCATTAAATAATTGATTAACAGGCCAAATATTTCTAAGTGTAGAGGAAAAAGCTGGATCTAATGAACTAATGTTTGAATATTCGTTGTATTTAAAAATATTATTATCTAACTGTTTGTTTTTACTGCATGAAATTATACCAAATGCAATTACAAAGATTAATACTCTTAACAAGTAATTTTTATGAGCTATAAAGTTATATTTGCAAAAAAAAATTAAACTTGGACGTTGCATTTAAAACATTAGGATGTAAACTAAATTACTCAGAAACTTCATCAATTTCAAGAGATTTTGAAAATAAAGGGTATAATAAAGTGTCATTTGAAGATGTAGCTGATATTTATGTGATTAACACTTGTTCAGTAACTCAAAACGCGGATAAAGAATTTAAATATCTTGTCAATAAAGTAAAGAGAATAAATCCTAATTCAAAAGTTGTTGCTATTGGATGCTATGCACAGTTAAAGCCTAAAGAGATCTCCTCATTCAAAGGTGTAGACCTTGTACTTGGTGCAGATAAAAAGTTTAACATAATTGATTATTT
>SGZB01000047.1 GCA_004321735.1 Flavobacteriales bacterium
TGCTTTCGACCTGTGTGTTTCCAGGAATTTGGTTTTGTCCGTTGGAAACAACAAAACAAAAAACCGCTAATATGTAAGTAATTTTTTTCATTTTAATCAAGTGATTCACATGTTAATATTCTTTTTTCTGTAACAGTTGGAATAACCGTTTCTTCTCCTATTTCTTTTGCTTCAATCATCATTGATAGAAGTAAATTCTTTTCTTCGCTATTTTCTTTTATAAGGTTTTTAGTTTCTTCAATATCATAATAAACAACACCCTCAATCATTGTTTTTTCTGCAACTGCATAGACAGATAATGGATTGTTGTTCCAAAGAGTTAAGTCTGCGTGCTTGCCTTTTTTAATACTTCCAACCTTGTCGTCAATTCTTAAAAGTTTTGCGGGATTGATTGTAACATATTTCCATGCTTCTTCTTCAGAAAGACCGCCATACTTCACTGCTTTTGCAGCTTCTTGATTAAGTCTTCTGGACATTTCTGCATCATCAGAGTTATATGCAACAGTAACGCCGGCTTTTGTCATGATAGGCCCATTATATGGAATAGCGTCATTAACTTCGTATTTGTAAGCCCACCAATCTGAGAATGTTGATCCGCCAACACCATGTTCTCTCATTTCGTCAGCTACTTTATAGCCTTCAAGTATGTGTGTAAATGTGTTAATGTTAAAATTGAATTTATCCGCAACTTTCATCAACATATTGATTTCACTAGCAACGTATGAGTGACAAGAAACAAACCTTTCTTTGTTTAATATTTCAGCCAATACTTTCATTTCGACATCATATCTTGGGGGGTTTGTTCTAGATCTTTCTCTTCTAGGAAGGCTGTTGTACTCTTTCCATTCTGAATCATATTCTTTGGCTCTTTGGAAATAATCAACAAAAACTTGCTCAACACCCATTCTTGTTTGAGGAAACCTAGAGAAACTTCCCCAGTTTGATTGTTTTACGTTTTCACCTAAAGCAAATTTGATGAAGCCTGGAGCGTCTTCAAAAAGAAGGTTTTTTTCACCCCATTTCAGTTTAATGATTGCAGATTGCCCCCCAATTGGGTTAGCCGAACCATGAAGAATTTGAATTGTGGTTACTCCTCCACTCAGGTTTCTGTAAATATCAATGTCTTCTGCATCTACAACATCTTGAATTGATACCTCCGCTGAAGAGTTATGTCCTCCTTCGTTTATACTAGATGCTGCAATGTGAGAGTGTTCATCAACTATTCCAGCAGTTAGGTGTTTGCCTGTAGCGTCAATTATTAAGGCACCTTCTTCCTGTAGGTCTTTTCCAATAGATTGTATTTTTCCACCAACAACCAAAACGTCAGTATTCTTTAAAATTCCAGCATCTTCTCCTGTCCATACAGTCGCGTTTTTAAACAGTGTTGTATTTTGTGACGGTTTGATTTTGAAACCATATACTTTGTTAGGAAAAGTCACACCCAATGGCTCGTAGGGTTTTTTTGCATTTGGTTTCTTTTTAGATTTTGATTCTTTTTTAGATAAAACGATTTGATTGTTATTTCCATCAAAATCCTTGAATAAAATGTTGTTGAGCGATTTGTCTTTTGTGTCTGCGTTAATAAATGCAAAAGCTTCTTCTTTTTTATCTACAACTGAGATATTTAACCATCCATTACTAAAAGATGTTTTTGTTTTTAAACTGACAGAATCTTTGGTTACTGTTGAGCTAACTTTTGATTGGCTATTTTTAATTGACAAAAGATATTCTGAATCATTATGGCTAAATACGTAATCCCCATCTATTGACGCCTGTAGCCCGGTGCTTACAATATTAGAATTTCCAAGTGTCCAGTTTTCAAAGATTATTGTATTGCTATCGAAAAGCGGTCCAGAACTTATTAAAAAGTTTGCATAAGCTCCTTTTTTAATTTCTCCAACTTTGCCCTGCATGTTTAAAATTTTTGCTGGCTCTATTGTTAAAGCTTCAAGAGCCTTGTTTTCGCTCAAACCATAGCTTATTGCTTTTTGAATATTGGACATAAACTCTTTAGCGTTTTTTGTTCCTTGTGGAGTAATCGCAAAAGAAATATTGTTTTTTTCAAGAACCGATAAATTAGATGGTGCTTGATTCCATCTTCTTAGTTGTTGAAGCGTAAGTTTTTCGACAATGTTTAAGTCAGTTAAATCATATGCTTTTGGAAAATTCACTGGCACAATTAACGTTGGGTTGTGTTGAACTAGCTCGGCTATGTTTTCAAACTCAAGCCCTGTTGAAACAACTGAGGAATTTAGCCCAAATTCTTTAGAGATTTTCACAGCTCTCATCACATTAAGCTTATTGCCAGCATAAAATATTTTTGGAAGAGAATGATTTTTAATCGCAGCTTCAATTGCAAGATCTTTAGAATCACTTCCTCCTTTTTTATACCAATCTAGATCGTAATAAAACTGCCTTATTAGCGCCATGGCACCCATAACCGAACTGGGGTAAGACTGTCTATATTGAATACTTTTTGAAAATGAAAGTTGCTCAGCAGCGTTCGAATTAAGTATCCTAAACGAATTGCTTGATTGGTCATCTAATGCAACAACTGCGCTTGTTCCTCTGTGTACGCCGTCTTTTCTGTGAGTATTTACAACTCCAAATCCGTGTGCTCTAAGTGTTTTTGCTGTTTTATTATCATAGCTGAATGCTGATGTTGCATTAAAGTCTGAAAGTATATGGTCATTCCAGTAATATCCTTGTCTAGAAGCCTCGTATGATGCGCTTCTTCCAGACGAAGGAAGTCTTGTTGGGGCTTTGACTCCAAAGGAGGTTGTTACATCAATAAAAGAAGGATAGACATAAAGCCCTTTTTTGTTGTGAATAACTGTATTTTCAGGGAGAGAGACGTTTTCCCCAGCCTCAATAATTTTTCCATTTCTAAATAAAACTGTTCCGTTTTCAATTGAGTTTCCTGGCGATAAAACAACAGTTGCATTAACAATTGCTTGAAAAGGAGCATTTGATGTTTTTACGCTAGAGTTTGTTGGAAAATAATCCTGACTATAAAATGCCAAGTGCATTATTACAGCTAAAAAACCTAGTATTTTTTTCATGCGCTTAATTTTAAGGTTTGACAATTTATAAATTTTTATTTATACAGCTAGGTTCAGAGCTTTTTAATTTTTTATCTTAAAGGTGTGAAAAAACTTCAAAGGACATTGTCGCTTCCGGGCGCGATTGCTGTAAGTGTAGGCGGAATGCTTAGTGGGATTTTTGTCTTGCCAGGCCTAGCTGTTGGTATCACAGGCTCCTCTGTTTGGCTTGCTTTTTTAGTAGCTTCTGTTTGTATTTTGCCCGCTGTTCTTTCTAAATCTGAGCTGGCAACAGCAATGCCAAAATCTGGCGGCACGTATGTTTACATTGAAAGAGCTTTTGGGCCCCTGTTCGGTACTGTTGCAGGAATTGGTCTTTGGCTATCCCTTTTATTAAAAAGTGCTTTTTCATTAGTTGGTTTAAGCGCTTATTTATATGTTTTGATTGAAGTTGATGCAAGCTCAACTAAAGGAATTGCCTTAATCGCTCTACTGATTATTTTGCTTTTAAATGTATTTGGGGTTAAAAAAGTTGAAAAAACTCAGCTTGTGATAGTCTCAATAAGCGTGGTGTCTTTAATTGCCATCATCTTTCTTGGTGCAAACTCATTTGATTCAAGGTTGCTTGATCCTGTTTTTTCAGACGGAAGTTCTGGTTTTATTGCAGGTGTGGCTTTTTTATATATTTCTTATGCCGGTGTAACAAAGATAGCAGCGGTAGCAGGTGAAATTAAAAATCCAGAGAAAAATCTACCAAAGACTATGATTATTTCTTTGTTTTTAATTACAACGGTTTATGTTTTTGTTGCTCTTGTTTTGGTCGGTAATATTGAGGCTTCTGTTTTGTCTAATGACATAAAGCCAATTCATACTTTGTTTCAATCAATAGGGGGAAATACTTTTGGTTATATAGCTGGTGTTGTTGGTGTAATTACCCTATTGTCTATGGCAAATTCTGGTGTTTTAGCTTCTTCTAGATTTCCTTTTGCTATGGGTAAAGACAGGCTAATGCCTGGTTTTCTAGGCTCTGTAAGTTCAAAGTTTATGACGCCTATTCCTGCTATTTTAACCACATCTGGCCTTATTGCTTTGGCTATAATTTATCTTGATGTTGTAAAAATTGCAAAACTCGCAAGCGCCTTTAAGGTGCTTATGTTTATTTTCAACGAGCTTTCTGTTATTGTGTTAAGAGAAACAAACGCTCAGTGGTATAATCCATCTTTTAGATCGCCTCTATACCCCTATGTTCAAATTTTTGGGATTTTAAGCGGAATTGTGCTGTTAACGTTTTTGGGAATTATGCCGTTACTTTCGGTTTTTGGAGTTTTTGCTCTTGGCTTTTTTATCTTTTTATTATACGGAAGTAAAACTGACAGAAGTGGTGTGATTGTAAACTATGGAATTTTTTCGTTTTTATTTAAGGGGTCTAACTCAAAAAAAGAAGCTTCGGTAAAAAGAAAAGAATCAAAGGAGGTTGTCAATGCGGATGCACAGGTTGTCGTTCCTTTGCTGGGGGAGGAAAGCTCTCCTGAAATGCTTGTTGAAATAGCCTCCTCTATAACTAAAGGGAGTAAGCTAAACACAATCAATTTGGTAGAGGCTCCAAATCAAACATTTTTAGAGGCTATTGATGTTGATACTCCAAAATCAGAGTCTATTAAAAGGCGTGTTTTAAACCTGAACAATTCTCTAAAAATAGATGTTACTTATGAAAGTGTATCTACCCACAATGTTGCAAACTCTATTGAAAACATAACTGGTGAAAGAAAGTGTAAATGGCTGGTTATGGGTTGGGACGGAAGAGCAAGTTCAGGGATTTGGGTTAGCAATCCTATTGGATGGATATTACAAAATGTTAATTCTAGTTTTGCTCTATACAAAGACAATGGCGTTAGAAGTTTTGAAAAAGTTGTTTTAGCCTTAAGGCCAGGAAGAAAAAACAGCGCTTTTATTGAGGTTGCTGAAAACTTATGTGTCTCATATGGCGCAACGCTCAGCCTGCTCAATATAGTTCCTGAAGGAACAAGTGAAAAAGAAATTGATAAAATTAAAAAAGCGTCAGGGTCTCTTATTTCTAAAACAAAATGTAACAGTGAGCTTGTCTTAATTGAAAGCAGCGATCCTTTAGAAACAATTACAGAACAATCTGCAAACTACGATCTTCTAATTCTTGGTACGCCTGAAAAAGACAATTGGCTTAATGTCTTGTTTGGAGGAGGAAGAGACAAGTTTGTTCAAAACTCTGTTTGCTCTGTCTTAAGGCTGACAATTAAGTAATTGACTACATTTATAATATGAACCTGTATCCAATTAATGCTGGTAATTTTAAATTAGATGGAGGCGCTATGTTTGGCGTTGTTCCTAAATCTTTATGGCAAAAAACCAACCCTTCAGATTCTAACAACCTAATAGATTTAACAGCTAGGTGTATGTTGATTGAAAGCGGCTCTCGCTTGATATTGGTTGATGCTGGAATGGGAGATAAACAGTCGGAAAAGTTTTTTAGTTATTACAAGCCTTGGGGTGATGACTCACTTATTAGGTCTATAAATAACGCTGGTTTTTCAATTGATGAAATAACTGATGTTTTTTTAACACACTTACACTTTGATCATTGTGGCGGTGCCACTGTTTTAAACAACAATAATGTCTCAGTTCCTCTTTTTAAAAATGCCAAATATTGGTCAAATAAAAATCATTGGGACTGGGCAACAAGCCCGAACTCTAGAGAAAAAGCTTCTTTTTTAAATGAAAATCTAATTCCAATTGAAGAATCGGGACAGCTTTGTTTTCTAGATGTTAAATCACCTGGATTTAACCATTATGATGAATTGGGGTTTGATGTGTTGTTTGTCGATGGGCACACTGAAAAACAAATGATACCTAAGGTTTCGTATAGTGGAAAAGAAGTCGTTTTTATGGCTGACCTTTTACCAACTGCCGGACACATTCCTCTTCCATATATTATGGGCTATGATGTACGGCCCCTGACTTCCCTAGAGGAAAAAAGGCGTTTTTTAAACCTAGCTGTAAAAGAAGGATATTGTTTGTTTATGGAGCATGATGCTCACAATCAAATAATTACACTTAAAGAAACGGAAAAAGGTATTAGATTTGGAGACTCTTTGAGTTTAAAAGATTTGTAATGAAAAAGTTTGTTTTACTATTGTTTGTTGTGCAATTCTCATTTGCACAAGGTTACTGGCAACAGCATGTTGAATATCAAATGGACATTAATATGGATGTCTCAGATTTTACTTTTGATGGAGAACAAAAGTTAGTTTACACAAACAACTCGCCAGATACAATAAGCAAGGTTTATTATCATTTGTTTTTCAATGCTTTTCAGCCCGGAAGTCAAATGGATGTAAGGTCCAGAACAATAAAAGATCCAGACAGAAGGGTTGGTAGTAGAATTTTTGAGCTTGAAGAAAAAGACTATGGTAAATTAAACATTTCCTCATTAAAACAAGATGGCAAAAACACTGTTTTTGAAGAAAGAGAAACTGTTTTGTTTGTTCGATTAGCTGAGCCTTTGATGCCTGGTGAAAAAACAACCCTTGAGATGGTTTTTAAAGGTCAAGTTCCTCTACAAATAAGAAGGTCTGGTAAGCTAAATAAAGAAGGAGTTGATTTGACCATGACTCAATGGTTTCCAAAGCTTGCGGAATATGATCATGAGGGGTGGCACCCTAACCCATATATTGGCAGAGAGTTCCACGGTGTTTGGGGAAATTATACTGTAAATATTACAATAGATAAAAGCTATGTTGTGGGCGGTACAGGCTATCTACAAAACATCGATGAAATCGGCCACGGATATGGTGAAAAAACAAAAAAAACGAAAGGTGATTTGTTGACCTGGAGGTTTTATGCTCCAAACGTACATGACTTTGCCTGGGCTGCTGATCCAGAATACAAGCATGATATTAAACAATCTGCGTCAGGTGTTGATATTCATTTTTTCTATAAATCAAATGAAGAAGGTTGGGAAAGGCTACAAGACGACACTGTTGGGTTGATGAACTTTTTTGAGGAAAACATAGGCCCTTACCCATGGAAACAATACTCTGTAATTCAAGGTGGTGATGGGGCAATGGAATATGCAATGTGTACTATGATAACGGGCGAAAGGCCTTATCCAAGTCTTTTTGGGGTAACTGCTCACGAGCTAGCACACGCTTGGTTCCAGCACATCCTTGCCAACAACGAAGCAAAACATCCCTGGATGGACGAAGGTTTTACAGAGTACATAACACACCTAGCAGAAGAAAGTGTCATTGGAAATCCTTCTGAATTTCCTCACAAAAGCAGCTATGACAGATATTATCTTTTAGTAAACTCAGGGCTAGAACAGCCCCAAACAATTCATTCAGACAGATATGACTTTAATTTTGCTTATG
>SGZB01000048.1 GCA_004321735.1 Flavobacteriales bacterium
CTAATGTTAATTTATAGTAAATTCATTATTTTAATAAAAACTTAAACCCCTAATAATCAATTAAATAAAAGATTAATGTTAATTTAACGTTAATTTAATGTAAATTTAATGTATATTTATATTGAATATTAAAATTATTAGCTATGAAAAAATTATTTATATCTGCATTTGCACTTTTTATTTTTGTACCTGTTAATAGCCAAGAAAAAATTGAGTTTAATAATACTGGAATCGAAAATTTAGAGCATGAATTAAACATGTTTGATCCAATTGTAGAAGTAGAAATTATGCATGATAATGGAAAAATTTATCAAAAAGGTTTTTTGCTGAACAATATGTTACACGGAAGATGGGAGTCATATAATGTTAAAGGTGAATTAGTTGTTTTGGGCGAATTTGTCAGAGGTAAAAAAACTGGTAAATGGATTTTTTGGAATGACAATAAATTAACTGAGGTTAATTTTAAAAATAATAAAGTATTGAGTCATCATTCGTGGGATAATTCATCGGAAAGCATTGCCTCTAAATAGTCTCAAACTTTCCAATAAAGAAATAATACCTTAACATTAAATTAATGTATTGAAAGATGTAATAAAATATTTTTGTCTTCTTAGACAATAATTATGAAAAATTACATTTTATCAACGCTTACATTACTTTCAGTAATGTTAACGTATTCCCAAACTTCAAGTTTGAAAGGTCGTATAATTGATGCAAATGGTTTTGCTCTTCCTGGAGCTACTGTTCAAGCATCTCCCTCGGGTAAAGCGGTTGTTTCAGATTTTAACGGATTTTATTCTATGCTTGGTATTGAAGGTGAGCAAACAATTAAAGTTTCTTACCTAGGTTTTGAAACAGTTGAAGAGACAATTTCGATTTCTTCAGGACAAACACAAAGTTTAAATTTCACTCTTGACACAGCAGTGAGTGCCCTTTCTGAGGTTGTAGTTTCAGGTTATCAGAGTGGTATTATTAAGGGACTAAACAAACAAAAATCTGATCTTAATGTCACAAATGTTGTTTCAGCTGATCAAATTGGAAAATTTCCTGATGACAATGTCGGAGATGTTTTGAAAAGGATTGCTGGTGTTAGTATGCAGGGTGATCAAGGTGAAGCTAGAAATATTGTGATGAGAGGATTAGGACCTGGCTTAAACGCTGTAACCTTAAATGGTGAGAGAATTCCTTCCGCTGAAGGTGACAATAGAAACGTACAGTTAGATTTAATTCCATCTGCAATGATCCAGACAATTGAGGTAAATAAAACTTTAACTCCTGACATGGAAGCAGATGCAATTGGTGGTTCTGTAAACCTTGTTACAAGATCAAACCCTAGTGGATTTAGAGCATCTCTAACTGCTGCAGCTGGTGGACAGCCAATTAGATCTAATGGTTACAATTCAAACTTTGCATTGGTTGTAGCTGATAAAGTATCTGATAAATTTAGCTACACACTTTCAAGTACAATTCAAACTAAGGATTATGGATCTGACAATATTGAGTTTGAATGGAATGATCCTGCCGATTGGGCTGACGATGGAGCTATCGGTGAAATGGATATAAGAAGATATGATGTTAAAAGGACCAGAAGAAGTGTAAGTTTAAATTTAGATTGGAATCTTAACCAGAACAATCAAATTTACTTCAAATCAATTTATAATCACAGAGATGACTGGGAAAATAGATTTAGAATGAGAGTTGGTAGTGTGGATATGGATGATATGACAGTAAGAATCAGACGTCAAACGAAAGGAGGAATTAATAATGATGAAAATGATGCGACTAGACTTGAGGATCAAAGAACACAAAAATATACACTTGGTGGGGATCATCAGTTAGGTAAATTAGGGTTAGATTGGAAAATCAGTACATCAAAAGCTAGCGAGGATAGACCTGACGAAAGATATGTAAGATATGAACAAAGGAATGTTCCATTTCAATCTTTAGATATAAGTAATCCTAAATATCCAAATTTTATTTGGCTTGGTGATAACTGGACTGAGGCATCAAAGTTCAGATACAGAAAAACTGAAGAAGCTTTTAAGTCAACTGAAGAAGAAAACACATCGTTTTCCTTAGATTTTGATCTTCCTTACAATGTAAATGACCAGTTCAAGTTTGGATTTAAGTATAAGGACAAGAAAAAAATGAGAGATGATATATGGCATGAGTATGATAACGGTTTACCAAACATGGATGGCGTAAATAATTTTAATGCTACTATTTCGACTTATGAAGCTGGAAAAAAATATCAAAGTGGTCTTTTTATGACTGCTGAAGCTTTAGGAAATTTAAGTTTAGGTGGTCCTTCTGATCCAAATTTTGATAGTTATGTTATGGATGAATTTGGAGCTGGAAATTATGATGCAGATGAGGAAGTTACAGCATTTTATGCTATGATTGAAGACAAGTTATCTGACAATTTGACTCTTATCGCAGGAGGTAGAATTGAAAATACTGCAATTAGTTATACTGGATATAAGTTTGACGAAGAAACTATGGATGTTCCTGGTGATCAAATCAAAGTTTCGGATTCTTATGATTATTCACATTTTTTACCTAACGTTACTTTACAATGGGATCTAAATGATGCATGGAATCTAAATTTAGCATTTACTCAATCACTTGCTAGACCTGCTTATTATGATCTAGTTCCTTATGAATATTCAAATTCAGATGATAAAGAGCTTGCGCTTGGTAATCCTGATCTTGAAGCATCATTATCAACTAACATAGATGCTATGATTGAATACTATTTCAAAGGAGTTGGTTTACTTTCATTAGGGTACTTTAATAAGAACATCGATGATTGGATTTATCTATATAAGACTAACAATTACACTTATAATGGTGACTCTGATTATGAAATGGAACAATTAAGAAATGGAGAAAAGGCTACAGTAGATGGACTTGAGCTAACTTTCCAAACAAAATTCTTAAAGTATTTCACGTTTATGGGTAATTATACGACTACTGATTCTTCAACTGATAGAGTTGAAGGTAGAGATAATGTTCCATTAGTTGGTCAGGTTGACAATATGTATAATTTATCATTGGCATTTGAAACGGACAGATTCTTCATAAGAGGATCTTACAACTTTGCTGATGCTTCATTAGATGAACTAAGTGGTGATGCTTTTGAGGATAGATATTATGATGAACAATCTTTCTTAGATGTTAATGCTAACTATAGAATTAATGAAAAGCTTAGTATATTTGCAGAAGGTAAAAACTTAACAAATCAGCCTTTAAGATATTATCAAGGTATTCAATCCAGAACAATGCAATTAGAATACTATGACATAAGCTGGAATGTAGGTTTGAAATATGACTTTTAATGCCAAAAATATTTATAATATTTAGTTTAATTTTTATAAACTTAAATGCACAAGAGCCCAAGACATTGGGCTCTTTGCTTTATAAAGAAGTCACTGCAAACGTGGAGACTGAACCAGTTTTTGCTGGAGATGATGCTGCTGATGATATGTGTATTCTTGAAAACTTCAACAATCCTGAAAATAGCTTGATCATTTCCTCTGACAAGAAGTATGGTATAATTGTATATGACCTTAATGGAGCGAAGTTGCATGACTACAAAGTTGGGAGAATAAATAATGTGGATATCATATCCTCCAAATCTTTTGAAGATAAATATGTCGTTGCAGGAACCAATAGAACTTATAATAGCATAGATATATATTTATTTAATAGTTCGGGAGAATTAGAAAATATGATTTTAAGAAAAGAAATTCCGAGCCTAAAAGATGTGTATGGTGTCACATTTTACAGAGATAACTTCAATACTTATTTATTTATAAGCGACAAAAAAGGAAATGTTGAACAATGGAGTTATAACAATGATGAAGTTAACTCAGAAATCAAATTTGTTAGAAAATTAAAGTTTTCGTCTTTAGTTGAAGGCCTGGTTGCTGATGAGTCAAAAGGAAAAATCTATATAGGGCAAGAGAGAAAAGGTATTTGGGAGTTGAATGCTTTTCCATCATTTGATTCACAGAAAAAATTAATCTTTAAAAAAAGTAAAAATTTTAAGCCTGATTTTGAAGGTTTAGCCTTGAGAGATGATGGAAATGGAGAGGGTTATTTAATCGCTTCTGTACAAGGTTCAAATGGGTATTTAATTATTGACAGAAAGTCTCTTGATGCTAAAATATTTTTTAGAATAATTGATGGCGATAAAATTGATGGAACAACGGAAACTGACGGAATAGATGTAACTTCAATTAAAACATTAAAGTTTCCTAATGGTTTTTTTATTGCTCAGGATGATGATAATGATGGTTTAAATCAAAACTTTAAATTAGTAGATTGGAATAAAATTTTGAAATGAAAAAACTTCTCACTTTAGTTACTTTTCTTTTTTTGTTTTCTTCGTATTCACAAAAGCTTACAAAAGATATCAGTCTATCAAAAAAAATTGATGAGACCTCAGGTTTAGAAATTGTAGATGGCCAATTCATCACTCATAATGACTCGGGAGGTGACCCTAAATTATATTATCTAGATAAAAAAGGTAAAATAGTTTTTGAAAGAACTTTAGAGGGGGTAAAGAATAATGATTGGGAAGATATTACTAAAGATGATCAATTCATTTATGTTGCCAATATGGGTAACAATTTTGATACTCGTAAAAATTTGTCAATTGTAAAAACTCCTATAGATCCCTCATCTAATGAGGCGGAATTAATTGAATTTAATTATCCAGAGCAAGTTAAATTTACTACTGCATATAGTCAATCACAATATGATGCTGAAGCTTTAATTACAATAGAGGACTATTTAATTATTCTTACAAAAAATAAGCTCAAAAAAATCACAGAGATATATGCTCTACCAAAAATTGCTGGTAAATACGAAGCAAAGAAAATTGGAAGCTTGAACACTCAGTCAATTATAACTGGAGGAGATTATGATCCAGAAACTAAACTTCTTGCTTTAACTGGAACTCTTATATTCAATGAATATTATATTCTAAAAATTGAAGATTTTGATCTTGAAAGTAAAAAAGATTACAAAATAGACATGTACGAAATTCCAATTGGCAAAACTCAAGTGGAGGCGATTAAAATAATTGACTCGAATACTTTTTGGATTACATCAGAGGATGAAAAAAGTAGTTCTAGTGCTAGATTAATGAAGATTAAACTCTAGTATTTATTTTCAAAAAGACTTTTACCTTTAAAAAATATTAAATTGCATTAATGAAATGGGAAAACCTACTATCCTTAAAAAGACAAGGTGATAGTTTAAAACGTCTAAGATCTGAGCAAGATAATACTAGAGTAGGTTTTGATGTAGATTATGATAGAATAGTTTTTTCTTCATTTTTCAGATCACTTCAAGATAAAACTCAAGTAGTCCCTTTTTCAAAAACCAGTTTTGTCCACACTCGATTAACGCATAGTTTAGAAGTATCTGTTGTAGGCAGAAGTTTAGGTAGAGTTGTTGGAAAATATATTTTAGATAAGTATCCGTATTTAAAAGAGGTCTACAAATTTCAAATTAATGATTTTGGAAGTATTGTAGCTGCTGCATGTTTATCGCATGATATTGGAAACCCACCATTTGGTCATAGTGGGGAATCTGCAATAGGAGACTTTTTTAAAATTGGAGATGGAGTAAAATATAAGTCTCAATTAACAGATTTACAGTATAATGATCTTTGCACATTTGAAGGAAACGCAAATGGATTTAAAATTTTAACTGAAAGCAAAACAGGTTCTGAAGGTGGATTAAGATTAAGCTATTCAACACTTGGAGCTTTCACTAAGTATCCAAAAAAATCTTTACCATATAAACCAACCGATCATATAAAGGATAAAAAGTATGGGTTCTTTTCAAATCAGTCTGATTTTTTTGATGAAGTTGCATCAGAATTAGGATTAAAAATAGATGAGAATAATTATAATAGACATCCTCTGACTTTTTTAGTAGAAGCTGCAGATGATATATGTTATACATTAATTGATTTTGAGGATGGAATTAATTTAGATTGGATTCCCGAAGAATTTGCTTTAGAATATTTAGTCAAATTGGTTAGTAATTCAATTGATAAAAAAAAATATAATAACATGAGCTTGAAAGGCCAAAGAATCGCGTATTTAAGAGCTCTTGCAATTAATACTTTGATTAATGAAGCCGTTCAAATTTTTATTGAAAATGAAGAAGAAATTTTGAAAGGAAACTTTGAGGATTCTTTAATGAGTAAGTCAAAGTATAAAGCACAAATGGAAGGAATAATAAAAATTAGTGTAGATAAAGTTTACAAATCAAAAGAGGTAATTGAAAAAGAATTGACAGGTTATAAGGTTCTTAATTTCTTACTTAAAACATTTACAAATTCTGTTATAAATTGGAAAGAAAATAGAGTAAGTGCATTTGATGAACTTGCATTAGAGTGTATCCCTAAAGAATACCTAAATAAAGAAACTGATCTGTATTCAAGTTTGCTTGATGTGAGTTGTTTTATTGCAAGTTTAACAGATGGATTAGCTTTAGAATGGTATAAAAAACTCAATTAATGACTCAAGAGGAAAAAGATATTTTTTATATGCAAAAAGCTTTGGCCGAAGCCAAATATGCTTTTGAAAAAGATGAAATTCCAGTTGGAGCTATCATTGTTTCAAACGATAAAATTATAGCAAGATCACATAATCTAACTCAAATGTTAAATGATGTAACTGCTCATGCTGAAATGCAAGCAATTACATCTGCTGCTAATCATCTAGGAAATAAATATCTAAATGAGTGCACTCTTTATGTCACATTAGAACCTTGTCAAATGTGTGCTGGAGCAATGTACTGGGCACAATTAAATAGATTAGTTTATGGTGCAAGTGACAACCACAGAGGTTATAAAGTTTTAGGAACTAAGCTTCATCCAAAAACAAAGATTAAATCTGGAGTGCTTTCTAAGGAGTGTAAATTAATTGTTGATGCTTTTTTTATAAAAAAAAGAAAAGAAAAAGCTCTCTAGTCTTTATATATATAATCGTCAAGTTTTTTGTTTTTATACCTGTAGTATAAAAATAGAGGCATAAATAAAAAACAGAAAATCAACACACTGATACCAATTGTTTTCTCACCATTTTCTGCTCCATTATTATTTATATATAGTCCGTAAAAAAGTATGATGAGATCTAAAAAGAAAATTATATATAGAATGGATCTTAATATCAAACTATTTCAATTTAATATTCAACTCGTCAAGTTGACTTTTATCAATTGAAGAAGGACTATCAATCATGACATCTTTTCCGCTATTATTTTTCGGGAAAGCAATATAATCTCTAATTGATTCATCATTATTCATAACAGCAACAAGTCTATCGAATCCAAAAGCAATACCACCGTGTGGAGGAGCTCCATATTTAAAGGCATTCATTAAAAATCCAAACTGATTTCTTGCTTCTTCTTTA
>SGZB01000049.1 GCA_004321735.1 Flavobacteriales bacterium
TTAGAAACTATGCTAAGGAACTAGTAATGAAGTTTAATAAGTCTATAACAAATGAAGTTGGAGAAAACTCTGTGAAGAACTTTTACCAAGTAATAGATCGAATTAATAAATTAATTAAGAATAAAAAAATATTTTAATGAACAGAAATATATCAAAAGTTGCTGTGCTTGGTTCTGGAATTATGGGATCTGGAATTGCATGTCACTTTGCCAATATTGGTGTAGAAGTGTTATTACTAGATATTGCTCCTAAGGAACTTAATGATAAAGAAATTAAACAGGGTTTGACACTCAGTGATAATATTGTTAAAAACAGAATTGTTACCGAAATGTTTAATAGGTGTATAAAATCCAAACCATCACCAATTTTTTCTAAGAAGTTTACTAATAGAGTTACATTAGGAAATTTTGATGATGATTTTGCCAAGATAAAAGACTATGATTGGATAATTGAAGTTGTTGTAGAAAGACTAGATATAAAAAAATTAATTTTTGAAAAAGTTGATAAGTTTAGAAGAGAAGGTACGATAGTTAGTTCAAATACCTCTGGAATCCCAATAAAAATGATGAATGAAGGAAGATCCGATGATTTTCAAAAACATTTTGCAGTAACTCATTTTTTTAACCCACCGAGATATTTAAATCTATTTGAAGTTGTACCTGGTCCAAATTGTAATGAAGAAATTACTGAATTCTTGATGAATTATGGTGAGAAGTTTCTTGGTAAAACATCCGTATTAGCCAAAGATACACCAGCTTTTATAGGAAATCGAATCGGAGTTTTTGGAATACAAAGTATTTTACATGAAGTGGATAAAGGAAATTATTCAATTGAGGAAATTGACAAGTTGACTGGACCTGTGATAGGTAGACCAAAATCAGCAACTTTTAGAACAGCTGATGTTGTAGGATTAGACATAATGGTTCATGTTGCCCAGGGGATTTACGATAATTGTAAAAAGGATGAAAATAGAGAAATTTTCAAATTACCTGACTTTGTTAATAACATGATTTCAAAAAATCTTTTAGGCAGTAAGACAAAAAAAGGTTTTTACAAGAAAATAACAGGTGATGACGGAAAATCTAAGATATTATCTATAGATCTAAAAACACTTGAATATAAAGATCAAGAGAAAGTTAAGTTTGAAACACTCGAAAAAGCAAAAAAATCAAAAAATAAAATAGATAAATACTCAGTTTTAATTTCTGGAGATGATAAAGCATCTAATTTTTACAGATCTAATTTTTCTAAAATGTTCTCATACATACAACATAGAATTCCAGAGATAGCTGATCATATTTATCAAATTGATGACGCTGTTAAAACAGGATTTGGATGGAGTGATGGACCATTTGAAATATGGGATTATGTTGGAATTTCAAAAGGTGTTGAATTAATGAAGTCTGCTGGATTAGATGTGGCCGATTGGATTGTAGACATGAAAAGTAATGGAAATGATTCATTTTACAAAAATGAAAGAGGATTTATTACTTATTATGATAAATCAACTAAAAAATACGTACAGAAACCAGGTCAAGAAAGTTATATATACCTCAAGAATTTACCTTCAGAAAAAAGTATTTGGTCAAATGAAGAATGCAGTATTAATGACTTAGGTGATGGTATAATTAATATTGAATTTAAATCTAAAATGAATTCAATAAATCAAAATATTTTACAGGGCTTAAATAAGGGAATTGATTTAGCTGAAGAAAAATATAATGGGGTTGTAATTGGTAATGAAGGTCAACATTTTTCGGCAGGAGCAGATATTAGTATGATCTTTTTAATGGCAGTTGAACAAGAGTATGATGAATTACATTATGCGATGAAATTATTCCAAGATACTATGATGAGAATGAGGTATTCTTCTATCCCTGTTGTAGCTGCACCACATGGATATACTTTTGGTGGAGCATGTGAACTATGTCTTCATTGTGATCGAGTTATAGCTCATGCAGAAACCTATGTTGGTTTAGTTGAGGTTGGAGTTGGATTAATACCTGGCGGAGGAGGCACAAAAGAAATGACTTTAAGAGCTTCAGATCAATTTAGAAAAAATGATGTTGAAGTGAATTTATTGCAAGAGTATTTTCTTAATATTGGGATGGGTAAAGTTTCAACATCAGGATATGAAGGATTTGATTTAAATTACTTCAAAAAAGACAAAGACCAAGTTATTTTAAATAAAAAAAATCAAATAAATTTTGCTAAACAGACTGCTCTTAATTTACATGAAGCTGGATATACAAAACCAATAGAGAGAACTGATATAAAGGTTTTAGGTCAACAAGCTTTAGGAATGTTTTATGTCGGTGCTGATTCAATGTTAGCAGGTGGATATATTTCAGATCATGATAAAAACATTGCAAAAAAAATTGCTAATGTTATATCTGGAGGTAATCTTTCTCAACAAAGTTTTGTTTCAGAACAATACTTGCTTGAATTAGAAAGAGAGGCTTTTTTATCTCTTTGTGGAGAAAGAAAAACACTTGAAAGAATACAATATATGTTAAAAAACGGTAAACCCTTAAGAAACTAGTATGAACGATGCTTATATAATTAAAGGATACAGAACTGCAGTAGGAAAAGCTCCAAGAGGTTTTTTCAGATTTAAAAGACCTGATGAATTAGCAGCTGAAACAATTGAATTTATGATTAACCAAATTGATGGTTTTGATAAGAGCACTATTGATGATGTTATAGTAGGTAATGCTATGCCTGAAGCTGAGCAAGGATTAAATGTTGGTAGACTTATCTCCCTCATGGGACTAAAAATCGATGATGTCCCAGGTGTTACCGTTAATCGATATTGTGCATCAGGACTAGAAACAATTGCAATTGCAGCTGCAAAAATTAAATCTGGAATGGCTGACTGTATTATAGCAGGTGGCGTAGAAAGTATGAGTTTTATTCCTATGGGTGGATACAAACCAGTTCCAGGCTATAATATAGTTTCTAAAGGAAATGAAGATTACTATTGGGGTATGGGATTGACTGCTGAACAAGTCGCCAAAGATTACAATATCAAAAGAGAAGATCAAGATATTTTTGCTTTTAATTCACATCAGAAAGCACTCAAAGCTATTGAAGAAGATAGATTTAAAAATCAAATTGTTCCAATTAAAATAGATGAGATTTATTTAGATAATAACAACAAAAAACAAACGAGAAGTTTCAATTGTAATATCGATGAAGGTCCAAGAAAAGATACTTCAATAGAAGCACTAAACAAGTTGAGACCTGTATTTGCTAATAACGGAAGTGTTACAGCTGGCAATTCTTCTCAGATGAGTGACGGGGCTGCGTTTTTAATGATAGTCAGTGAAAATTACCTTAAAAAACTAAATATTGATCCAGTTGCTAGGTTTGTTAACTATAGTGTAGCAGGACTTCCACCAAAGATAATGGGTGTTGGTCCAGTAAAAGCAATTCCAAAAGTTCTTGAAAAATCAAATCTCAAACTAAACGATATTGAATTGATAGAGCTAAATGAAGCATTTGCATCCCAATCATTAGCCGTATTGAATGAGTTGAATATTAACAATGATATAGTTAATGTTAACGGAGGAGCTATAGCTTTAGGTCATCCTCTTGGATGTACTGGAGCGAAACTAAGCATTCAATTGATAGATGAAATGCAAAAAAGAAATCTTAAATACGGGATGGTAACCATGTGTGTTGGTACTGGCCAAGGGGCCGCAGGAATTTTTGAAATTTTATAAAATGAATAATACAAAAGAAATAACCAGAGGAGGTGAGTTTATTGTCAAGGAAACAAAATGTGAAAATATTTTTACAACAGAAGATTTTTCTGAAGAACAAAAAATGATGCGCGATGCTGTTAAAGAATTTGCTGATAAAGAAATCTGGTCTAAAAAGGATGAATTTGAGAAAAAAAATTTTCAGTTAACAGTTGACGTAATGAAAAAAGCTGGTGATTTAGGTTTTTTAGGAGTTGGTGTGCCTGAAAAATACGGTGGTCTTGGAATGCCATTTACCTCTACAATGCTTGTATGTGATTATATTTCTGGGAGTTCAGGATCAACCTCAACCGCATTTGGCGCTCATACTGGAATTGGAACAATGCCAATTCTTCTATATGGAAATGAATCTCAAAAACAAAAATACATTCCAAAATTAGCCACTGGTGAATTTTTTGGAGCATATTGTCTCACAGAGCCAGGAGCAGGATCTGATGCTAATAGTGGAAAAACTAAAGCTGTCCTTTCTGAAGATAAAAAACATTACCTTATAACAGGTCAAAAAATATGGATTTCAAATGCTGGATTTGCTGATATATTTACGGTTTTTGCTAAAATAGAAGATGATAAAAATCTAACTGCTTTTATTGTTCCAAACGATCCTGAAAACGGAATTACATTAGGAAATGAAGAAAGCAAACTAGGTCTTCATTCATCTTCGACTAGACAAGTATTTTTTAACGAAACAAAAGTTCCAATCGAAAATATGCTATCTGAAAGAGAAAATGGATTCAAAATAGCAATGAATGCACTTAACATCGGAAGAATAAAACTTGCTGTAGCTTGTATTGATGCAGAAAGAAGAATCATTAATGCTGCAACAAATTACTCAAATGAAAGAGTTCAGTTTAATAAAAAAATTAGTGAATTTGGAGCCGTTAGTCAAAAACTTGCAATGATGGCAACAGATTTATATGCAGGAGAATCTGCTACATATAGAGCAGCTAAAGACATTGAGGACAGAATAAGTATTTTAGAATCTGAAGGAAAAAATCATCAAGAAGCAGAGCTAAAAGGAGTTGAAGAATATGTAATTGAATGCTCAATGCTTAAGGTCGCATTATCGGATGATGCCCAAAATATAGCTGATGAAGCAATTCAAATCTATGGTGGAATGGGTTATTCAACAGAAACACCAATTGAATCAGCTTGGAGAGATTCAAGAATAGCTAGAATTTATGAGGGCACTAACGAAATTAATAGACTTGTTTCAATTGGAATGCTAATCAAAAAAGCATTAAAAGGACATGTTGATTTAATAACTGAAGCTGAAAAAGTAGCAGAAGAACTTACTGGAATACCCTCATTTGATGTTCCAGATTTTTCTGAATTATTTTCAGAGGAAAAAAACATTATCAAGAATCTGAAAAAGATTTTTCTTATGCTCTCGGGTGCTGGAATGAAGAAATTTGGTTTAGAATTAGAAAAGGAACAAGAAGTATTGATTTCAATTGCTGACATTATGATTAAAATATATATATCTGAATCAGCAATTCTTAGAACAGAAAAGAACTTTAAAAGAGGAGATAAAAATCAGGAAGGTCAAATTTCAATGAGTCAACTATACCTGTATGAAGCTGTGCAACTAATAGAAAAAAGGTCGAAAGAGTTAATTTATTCCCTCGCTGAGAAAGAGGAACAAAAATTTCTTTTAATGGGACTTAAGAGGTTTTTAAAATATCATAATTATCCAAAGCCTATTGAATTAAAAAGAAAGATTTCTAAAATGATTATTGAGAATAATTCATATTGTTTCTAAATTTAAATATGAAATATTTTATTCCAATTTTGTTTTTATTTGGGCTATTCTGCAATTCGCAGAGTATTGATCAATCTGAAATTTATTCGATTATAAAGGAAATTGATTCTGAACGAATTAAAAATGATATTGATGTATTAGCAAACTTCGGAACTAGACACACTTTAAGTGATACAATATCTAACACAAGAGGAATTGGAGCTGCCAGAAGATGGATCAAAGATGAATTTGTAAAAATTTCAAATGAATGTGGAGGTTGCTTAGAAGTTTTTTTTCAAAAAAATTATTTTAAAGCAGACGGAAGGAGATTAATTCGTGATGTTTGGATTAATAATGTTGTTGCAATCCAAAAAGGCACTAAGTATCCAAATCGATATGTTATTATGAGTGGAGATATAGATAGTAGAGTTTCAGATCCAAACGATTTTGAATCTAACTCACCCGGAGCAAATGATAATGCTTCTGGCATGGCAGGCACAATTGAAGCAGCAAGAGTTTTATCTAAATATAAATTCGATAATTCAATAATATATACAGGATTGTCTGGTGAAGAACAAGGCTTATACGGTGGAAAAGGTCTTGCTGAATATGCAAAAGAAAAAAATTGGGAGATCATAGGAATTCTTAACAATGATATGATTGGAAATATAGAAGGCGTAGATGGTGTAATTGATAATAAAAGTTTTAGAATTTTTTCTGAACCAGTACCTGCAAATGAGAGTCGAAATAGAAGAAATGCTAGAAGGTTTTATGGCGGTGAGGTTGACGGAAATTCAAGACAACTTGCACGGTTTATTTACTCAAGCACTAAGTTATATATGCCTGATATGAATCCAACTTTAATTTATAGATTGGATAGATTTGGGAGAGGCGGACATCATCGGCCTTTCAATGATTTAGGTTTTGCAGGTGTAAGAATTATGGAGAGTCATGAAAATTATAACAGACAACATCAAGATCTTCGATTTGAGAATGGTATTAAATATGGCGATATAATAGAAGGAGTAAATTTTGAATATGCTAAGAAATTAACAGCAGTCAATGCTATTAATTTAGCATTACTAGGTTGGTCTCCCCCGCCTCCAAAGAATTTGAGAATTGGTGGTATTGTTGAGCCTTCTGTTAAGTTTAAATGGGATAAAACTACTGATGAAAATATTAGTGGATATAAAATTTATTGGAGAGAAACTACATCTCCTGTATGGCAATATGAAAGAAAAATTAAGAAAACTGATTTTTTTAGACTAGACGGAATTGTGATTGACAACTATCTTTTTGGTGTAAGCTCAATAAATGATAGAGGATTTGAAAGCATTCAGGAATTTCCTAGTGGGATTTTTAGATTTTAATCCAATTTAAAACCATTTTTTTTCATCCAATCATCATTGTAAACCTTTCCTATATACCTACTTCCTGAATCATGAAGTAAAACAACTACAACATCATCAGTATTAAAATTTTTGTTTAATAATTCTAAACCTTTTATAGCTGCTCCACAAGAATAACCGGCAAAAATACCTTCCTTTTTTGCCAATAATCTAGCGTATCTCGCAGCATCCTCATCTGTTACTTTCACAAAACCATCTATTATATCAAAATTCACATTTTTTGGTAAAATATCCTCTCCAATACCTTCTGTTATATATGGATATATTTCATTT
>SGZB01000005.1 GCA_004321735.1 Flavobacteriales bacterium
CAAAAATTGGTGCAGGTCCAGACTTACAAGAAGCTATAAATTCAAGCAATGAAGTTTTTAATTTTTTAGAATCTGTCTCAAATAAATATGGAATCGGGTTTTGGAAGCCAGGTGCAGGAATAATTCATCAAGTTGTTTTGGAAAACTATGCATTTCCTGGAGGAATGATGATAGGAACCGACTCACATACTGTTAATGCAGGAGGATTAGGAATGGTAGCAATAGGTGTTGGAGGAGCTGATGCGGTAGATGTGATGGCAGGAATGCCTTGGGAACTTAAATTCCCTAAATTAATTGGAGTTAAATTAACTGGAAAACTTTCAGGGTGGACTGCTGCTAAAGATGTTATATTAAAAGTTGCAGGAATATTAACTGTTAAAGGTGGGACAGGTGCAATAATTGAATATTTTGGGCCAGGTGCTGAAAATTTATCTTGTACTGGTAAAGGTACAATTTGTAATATGGGTGCTGAAGTAGGTGCAACAACATCAACTTTTGGATATGATGAGCCAATGGAAAAATACCTTAGAGCTACTGGAAGGGACGAAGTTGCAGATGAGGCAAATAAAATTAAAGATTACTTAACTGGTGATCCTGAAGTTTATGCTAATCCAGAAAAATATTTTGATCAAGTAATAGAAATAAATCTTTCAGAGCTTGAACCATATATTAATGGTCCATTTTCACCAGACATTGCAACTCCTGTGAGTAAAATGGCTGAGAAACTAGAGAAGAATGATTGGCCAAGAAAAATAGAATGGGGACTTATAGGATCATGTACTAATTCATCTTATGAAGATCTATCAAGAGCTTCATCAATTGCAGAACAAGCGCTTAATAAAAAATTATCAACAAAAGCATTTTTTGGAATAAACCCTGGATCAGAGCAAGTCAGATATACTGCTGAAAGAGATGGTTTTCTAGAAATATTTGAAAAACTTGATGCAAAAGTATTTACAAATGCATGTGGACCTTGTATAGGACAATGGGACAGAGCAGGTGCTGATAGACAAGAAAAAAACTCTATTATTCATTCTTTCAATAGAAACTTTGCTAAAAGAGCTGATGGTAATCCAAACACTCATGCCTTTGTTGCATCACCAGAAATGGTTGCTGCAATAGCAATTTCAGGTGATTTAGGCTTTAATCCTCAGACTGACACATTAGTTAATAATAATGGAGAAGAAGTTAAACTTGATGAGCCAACTGGTTGGGATTTACCACCTAAAGGATTTGAAGTAGACGATAAAGGCTATATTGATCCTGATGCAGATGGCTCTGGCGTGGAAGTTATCATTGATCCAAATTCTAAAAGATTAGAAAAATTAGAACCTTTTTTACCTTGGGACGGAAAAAACATTACAGGTGCGAAACTACTTATAAAAGCCTTTGGAAAGTGTACAACAGATCATATCTCAATGGCAGGTCCGTGGTTGAGATATAGAGGTCACCTTGATAATATTTCTAACAACTGTTTAATTGGAGCCGTTAACGCTTTTAATCAAAAAACAAACTTTGTTAAGAATCAATTAAGTGGTGAATATGGTGGTGTTCCTGATATTCAAAGAGAATATAAAAAGAATAACATTTCAACTGTAGTAGTAGGTGATCATAATTATGGAGAAGGATCTTCAAGAGAACATGCAGCGATGGAACCACGTCATCTTGGGGTTAAAGTTGTTATTGTTAAATCATTTGCTAGGATTCACGAAACAAACCTTAAAAAACAAGGGATGTTAGCTTTAACATTTGATAATGAATCTGATTACGATTTAATTCAAGAGGACGATACATTTAATTTTATCGATTTAGAGAACTTCTCACCTGATAAACAATTGACAATTGATATTATTCACTCCGATGGATCAATTGATAAAATAAAAGCAAATCATACTTATAATTCTCAACAAATTGAATGGTATAATGAAGGCTCTGCCCTGAACTTAATAAAAAAAGGGGCTTAAATACCCCTTTTTCAATTTAAAGAATTTACATACAATATTATTCTGTTGGTAATAAAGCCATTTCAGCGTTCATGTTAGTTGGATCATAATGGTGCCATTCATTAATGATTTTTCCATCTTCCCATTGAAAACCTATAAAAACAGGTGTAACTACTTCATTGCCTGAAATTTTACTAGTTCCACTCCATGTGAACCATGTCTGAGTATGCGTTGATGCTTCATACCCATTATTTGCAGGATAATTAATAGTCTGTACCCATACACCTAAATCCTCACCTCCATCTTCTGCAAATGACATCTTTATATTTTCAAATACCATGTGCTGAGCTGTTATTGCTGTAGATATATCATCAACACCAGCAGCTTCAGTAGAATTTATATAGATATTAAGATCAGGAGACCATAATGATTGCAATGCTTCCACATTATTATTTAAATAATTTTGATAATGAGCTCTAATTGCATTTGATTTTTCATCGTCAAAAGTTACTTGCACACCCGTTGGTGCTGTATCACAGCCTACGAATAAGGCTGTTAAAAATATTAGTATTATTTTTTTCATAATTGTTAATTTTTAATTGTTAATTGTTATTTACGAAATTTTCTATTTGAACTGCCATACCATTGACATCCATCCAATCAGAGAATGTGGCAATCTTGTTATCTTCATTAAAATTGATTACTCCATACCATTTATTATAAACAGGTGCACCTGTTTGAGTATGAGTTGATTTCCAGGTTCCATAAACCCTCATTACATTAGGATCAGTGTTAGTTTCACCATCTGAATAAAGAGAACCCGACCAATAAGCATAGTCAGAGCCCACCAATCCTTCACCTGGATTAAATGTAATTTCATCGAAATTTTCAAAATAATATAACCCAGCAGCTTTGAAATCTTCATATCCTAGAAGAGCTCCACCATTATACTGAGGTGGACTCCATTGAACGGAATCAGCTACCACACTCATTAGTTGATCAATATCTTCGTTATAAAATCCTGTTGTAAATGTTTCAAAAGCATCAATTTGTTGTTCAAATTTAGCTTTTTGTTCCTCTGTAACAGAGGGACCTTGAACTGTTGTTGTGCAGGAAACTACAAGGAACAATCCAAGAATTAATAATAATTTTTTCATAATTGGTTAGTTTTTTAATAACTAAATTATAAAAAAAAAAGAAGTTTTTTGAGAGTAAGAATTAGTATCCCCACATATCTAACTCAAAATCAAGAATTTCTTTTTTAATTCTTTCAGATTCGAGAATAATTCTAAGTTGGTGTTGTTGGTTCGATTCACCAGGTCTTTTTACGATATAATCTGTAATCTCTCTATCGCCATATACATTGTCATACTTATATATAAATGAGCTAAATCTTCTATTAACTAGAAGGTCATCAAATGAGATTCTATTGTTATTATTTTTATCATTAAAAACTTGATGTTCAGCAAGAATTTCTCTAATAGATGGATACCAAATCCAAAAATAACCTTGCTCCATTCCAGCTTCCTTTAGATTTCTTCCGTAAGGTTGGATTCCTAACAATCTATACTTTAATTCGGAATGTAATTTATCAAAATACCATACACCTTTTATTCTGTATGCTGAAATATCAGCTGATGAAGCAAATGTTTGAGGTCTTGAATCACCAGGAGTATATTTACTTCCATAGAAATCTTTAATTTTTTCAGTCCCTGTAATTCTATTTTTTTCCAAAAAATTATCATTTCTAACATCAAAAACTTCTTTAATATTTCCATTTTCAATATTCTCCCTGATTACTTTCCATAAAGATTTTCTAGTATCAGTGTATTGCTCATCATTGACAGGAAACAATAAAGGGAAATTTAATTTTTCGTTTAAATCAATATATTCATAAACAACTTTTGACCATAAAATATCTTTCTCATCAATTTCAGGGTACTCTAAAAATGATGGATTAATGCTTTCAATAGAACTGCTAACTCCTATTTCTGAAGGATTTTTAGCATTTAAAAGATTTGATTGAGAATTGATCTCAACAGAGAAAAAAACTAATAATACTATTGAAACTATTAATCTCATATTATTCCAAAGTTAAAACAAATGGTTCAACATTCGTTGGAGATTTTAAATCTCCATCAATTTTAGTTGCCTTAAGTACAGTAACAGTCACACTCGATCCCCTTGAAGATCCTCTAATATCTCTTACTGCCTCGTTGCTATTTTCAATTTTATTTCCTTGAACAGTTCTTGTGGGTAAATTTCCAACTGTAATTTGAAATGCCTCTACATTAATATCATAATCATATAAAAATCCTGGTGGTTTCTCACCTCTAACAGTACCATAAATAAGTGCATCTTTTGAAACTTTACTAGAATTGACATAATTAATATCCTGTCCTCCAACTCTTTCAAAAATTGATCCTCTACCCGGTGGTGCATCCTCAACTCTGAAGTTTAAAACACTTGTTAAATTTTCTTCATTAGCTCTACCAGAAACAACAACATCCATGCTATTAACTCCAGCATTTGGGGCGGCAAAATATCTACTACCAGACTTAATTATACTACCATTTCTTCCATTTACTCTAATAGATGTTAAATCAGCTATTCCAGGAAATGCCACTTTAATTTCATTTCTTAGCCCAATATAAAATACCTGCATGTTCAATGGAGATACAATTGCCTCATTAGGTTTTGGTATAACATAAAATTCAGTATCCACTAGAAGACTGTCGGTACTTCCATTATTATCAAAAAACAAGTAACCAAATATTTTTTTTATTCCTGGTGATGAAAATCGTTTATTTAGCTTAATCTTACCGTCAATAACTTCCCACTCTGTTTCTTTTAATTGAATGTTATCAACCTTTAAGTCAACTCTATCAGGCTTAAAACTTGAATCAGTATTTCCAACAACTACTTTGGCATCTACTGTACTGTTTGTGTAGTAAGCTTGTTTATCTGTTTCAAGCAATGTACTTTTTGAATCAAAACTTAACTGACGATCTTTAGTTTTACTTACAAGAGAATTTAAAATTTCATATTCAACAGATCTTATATCAGATTGAATTTTGGTAAACTTTGATAATGATGCCACTAGTGGAAATTTTTCATAGTTATAATACAACCAATCTTCTTTTATCCCATCTCTATTAATAACTTGATCGTTTTCTGGATAATTAAATCTTAATGAGAGGTTAGAGAGAGCTGTAGAAAACCCATAATTGGATTGAACAGTTCTTGCATCTCTTGCTTTTATTGAATCTAAAACTGATTCAACCTTAGCTGGAAAGCCTTTAAAATATTCAATGAATTTTTGGCCTTTAGGTGTGACACCATCATTAATAAAGAAAACTTCATCGAGATAATTACTTTTATCCATTACCTGATAATCTCTTCTCTCACTAACTTTTTCATTTCTGTTTTCATCAAGATATTCAATCTCAATCATGTAATTATTTTCATCCAATCCAATTAGAGAGTCTTTTAGACTTTGGATGAAATTAAAATAATCATCAGTAATTTCTTTTAATTTAGGCAACTCCTCAGATGGAATTTTATAATAATCCTGATTACTATTTTGGTCAATAATGTTGTAAGCATTGTCTATAGAAGTTTTAAGTTCAGTAGTAGATTTTTCCATATCCTCACTCAATAGACCTAAAGTTGCTAAAACTTCTTTACTGATTTGAAGAGCAAGCATGGCAATAAACACGAGATACATCATGTTTATCATATTTTGACGAAGCTTTTGACTCCTAGTTTGTTTTCCCGAAGATCCAGCCATAATACTATTTGTTCATTGCACCAAGCATAGCTTCATACTTAGCATTTAATTCTTTAACAGTATTTTTCATTTTTTGGAACTCATCACCAAGTCCCTCAGGCATATTAACGGTTTCGAATGCATCGACAGTTTCTTTTAAATTATGAAGAACCTTGGCAACCTCTTGGATATTTGATGATGCAGATGATAAACCTTTATTGAAATCATTTGCATTTTTTTCCATATCAACGGGAACTTTAATAGTTGCTGTTACTTTAGAAGCATTTGAAATATTTGAGTTTAATTCATTAAGACCCTTCACAGTTCCATCTACTGCTTTTTGTAATGCAGCCGTCTCAACTGCAATTGTACTAACAGCATCTTCTTCTTCATCTTTTTTCCCTAATAAAAAACCTTGAATTCCTGAAAGGGCAAATATACCTGCTTCAACGGATAGACCAACTATAAGCCAAGTATTGGCTGAAAATATTAATGAGCCGTTTATAATTTTTAGTAATGCACCAATGATTACAACACCCGCGCCCAAACCGAATAATAATTCAAATACGTTATCTGGTAATAATTGTTTTTTCATAATTTTTTTTAAAATATTTTATTTGGATTTTCTTGAAAACCTACATCCTCTCCGAGATAACTCTGAACAGTTCTGAATCCAATGTACGATCTTTTCTTATTTTGATATTCGTAGTCTCTTGTTGATACTTTGAGAAAATGAGCAACATCTTTCCACGATCCTCCTCTGACTACTTTTTTGTTATTATTTTCTGATCCTTCAACATTAGGATTTAGACCAGCTACAAAGTCGTTTGCTCCTTTTTCATAATTTGAATCAGTCCACTCTGCAACATTTCCTGACATATTATATAATCCATAATCATTTGGCCAGTATGATTCTGCCTCAGCGGTATATAGAATCTGATCTGCAGCATAATCGCCTCTTTCTGGTTTAAAATTTGCTAAGAAACAACCTTTTTCATCATAAGTATAAGGGCCTCCCCAAGGATACTCAGCTCTTTCGATACCTCCTCTTGCAGCATACTCCCATTCAGCTTCAGTTGGTAAACGATATCTGCTATCTAATTGTATATTTTTTCTCTGTTTTCTATTGTGTTGATTTTTATAAAAAGTCCTCCAATGAGCAAAAGCCTTAGCTTGTTCCCAAGAGACACCGACTACAGGATAATCAGCATAAGCATCGTGCCAGAAATAGTCGTTATGCATTGGCTCATTATAACTATATTCAAAATCTTTGTACCATACAGTTGTGTCCGGATAAATTTCTATAGATTGATATTCACTCCATTTATTTTTCTCTATATCAAACTCTCTAAAAGCGTATTTAATACGTTTTGTTTTAAAAGCCCTTAATCCGTTTGGAGTACTATCTGCAGGAATAAAGAAGCCTTCATAATCTTCGAGTAAATCAGGACCAATACCACCTTCCAAAACTGCAGCGTAATTAGCATCTAAATAATCACTTCTATCCCAAGCAATTTTATTCTTCCAGTTAAGTTTGTAAGTAGACTTGTTTTCAATATCTAAAATACCTAATCCGTTTTCTTCAAGATATAATTGATATGCAGATTTTTCTTCCCCGTCATCAACTCTATTGTAAATAGGCATAAATTCCCTAAGGGGATCATCCTCATTAATATCCTCTCCAATTTTAAAATATGCTGCCTTTGCAAGCTCATACCTAACAACAGAATCTCTTACCCAATTAACAAACTGTCTGTATTCACTGTTAGTGATTTCAGTTTCATCCATGTAAAATGCTTTTATAGAAACAGTTTTTAGAGTTGGATTTTGATCTAATGCTGCATTTGGATTTGAGGGACCCATAGTGTAAGATCCTGATGGGATAAGAACCATACCTTGGGGCTTGTTTGGAAAAAATTTATTTGTCTTTAATCCAACAAGCTCACCCCTGTCACTTTTAGAACATGCAGTTATTAAAAAAAATATAATAATTAGAGTAAATCTTTTCACTAGTATATTCTTATTGTGCAAAAATTGAACCTAAAAATATAGTTTTGGTTTAAATCATACAAACTTATTCTTCATTCTTTTCAAAATCCTGTCAGAGATAATACCCATTTGACTTAATTTAAAATCATTTTCAGAGCATGGTATTAATTGATTTTTTACACTTATAATTCTATCATCAATGTACTCAACCCACCATCTTTTAGAAATATGACTTTTTAGAAATTTTAGATTGTGTCCATCTATTTCTGTATGATAAATCTTAAACTCGTCATGATTTTCAAAATCATCAATATATCTGGAATTAAAACCGTCAATAACATACCATATCATTTCTGAAACAATTGAGTAACATTCAAGTGAGTGAACAATATTATTGATTGTAGAAATTTTACAATCAATACTCTGACCCATAAATTTAGATATCAAGCATGCCTCATATGAATCAATACCATTTGGAGATGTAAGTTTGTAATTAATAACATTAGACTTTAAAGCTTCGATAGAAAAATTAATAATTTCTGAATTTCTAGTAATTGGTTCAATTTCATTTATATCATGTTTTAATTGACCTAAACTTAACGTCTCAAAATTGAATTTATCAACTAGACTGATTTTTTTTGTATTATTAATATGTTTCAAATACCCAACATTACTAAAGGTTGATAATTTAATATTTTCATCAAGTATAATTCTAGACAAATAATTTGAAGATTCATTTTTATCAATACTTTCGCCTATTCCTAAAAATTTATCAATTGAAACAACATCTATAAAATCGTTTGATTTAAACGACTTACAATAAACATCTATATCTGATTGTGATCCACCAATCATCAATGTATAGACACCTAAATTTGTAAGCTTTCTCATTATCTCTTGAATTCCAAATACACTATCAGATTTACTATGACCTTGATTGAAAGCACCTAAATCAATCAATTTCAAACTCCAATTTCCAAACTCAAGAGAATATATTTTTCTCCTAAGATTTTCAACATCTTTAATATCTCCTAAATAAAAAATTGCCAGATCATATGATGAAATTTCATCTAAGTCTGAAACATCAATATTATTGATATGAATTTTTTTTCCAAAAGAAGAATGACTCAAGCCTTCATAAAATTTTATGAAATTTTCGCTTGGGGAATTAAAATAATCTTGAGTCAATTACAGTTACTTTTTTAGTAGTTGCTCTGCTTTTTTTAGATCTATTGTCTTTGGATCAGTTTCTTTGGGGAGTTGAACCTTTTTTCTTCCTTTAATTACATAAAACCTACCCCATCTACCTTTTTCTACTGTAATATTTTTTTCATCAAAAGAGGTAATAATCTTTTCTTTGTCTTTTTTAATTTTTTCTTCAATAAGTTCAATACAATCAGTTTCTGATAAATTATCAAAATCATAATTTTTATTTACATTAATAAATGTACGATTCCATTTAATAAACGGTCCAAACCTACCTTTACCTTTTGAAACACCATGACCTTTATATTCAACAATAGGTTTATCACTTTCTCTTTTTTCTAGAATAAGTTTGATTGCAGAATCTAAATCAATTTCAAAAGGAGATTTTCCACCAGGAATTGATATAAATTTCTTGTCGAATTTCACATATGGTCCAAATCTTCCAATATTTGCCTCGATTTTCTGATTTTCAAAATCTCCAAGATAGATGGGCAAATCAAATAACTTGAGTGCCTCTTCAAAACTTATTTTTGAAATTTGTTGATCAGGAAGCAAGCTTGCAAATATTGGTTTTTCTTCTTCATCAACTTTTCCAATTTGAGCAATTGGACCGTACTTCCCAAGTTTTACACTAAGTTGTCTCCCAGATTTTGGGTCATTTCCAAGGATTCTTTCTCCAGTTTCTCTTTTAGCATTTTTTTGGACATCTTTGACTTTTTCTATAAACGGATTATAAAACAAATCAATGATTTTCTGCCAATCTTTATCTCCATTTGCGATAAGATCGAAGTCATTTTCAACTGAGGCTGTAAAGTTGTAATCAACAATGTTTTTAAAATTATTAGAAACAAATTCGTTAACTAAAATACCAACCTCACTTGGCACTAATCTACCTTTTGTTGATCCGTATTTTTCACTGATTATAGTATTCTGAATTTCATCAGTAATCACAATTTGTTTAATATCTCTTTTAATTCCTTCCGCATCACCTTTAGAAACATATTTTCTATTTATAATAGTTGAAATTGTAGGAGCATATGTAGACGGTCGTCCAATACCTAACTCTTCAAGTTTCTTAACTAAAGTAGCTTCAGTAAATCGAAAGGGATATTTTGTATAAGATTGTGTTACAGTTACTGACTGTTTAGAAACATCTTCTCCAATAGATAAATTTGGTAGTAATTCTTTGCTGTTTTCTTCTTCATTATCTTTTGACTCAATATATAACTTTAAAAAACCATCAAATTTAACTACTTCACCCTCAGACTGAAATACATTATTATGGTTTGAGCTTTCTACATTAATAACTGTTTTATCAATTTTTGCATCAGACATTTGAGAAGCTACAGTTCTTTTCCAAATAAGTTTATATAGATTAGTTTGATCAGCATCTAGAATAGGATTTTGCTTTGAAAAATCTGTTGGCCTCACAGCTTCGTGAGCTTCTTGTGCATTTTTAGATTTACTTTTAAAATTTCTTTTTAAATAATATTGATTGCCAAAATTATTTTCAATAGTGGATTTAATTTCTTTGTGAGCTTGATCAGAAAGATTAACACTATCTGTTCTCATATATGTTATGAATCCCTGTTCATATAATTTTTGAGCAGCGGACATCGTTCTTAAAACAGAAAAACCTAGTTTTCTAGATGCTTCTTGCTGTAAAGTTGATGTAGTGAATGGAGCTGTTGGTTTTTTTACTCCAGGACTCTTTTTTACAGAACTAATTTTGAAATTTGAATTTAAGAATCCTTCAACAAAAGAATTTAATTTTGAATCTTCAGATATATTTTCTAGATATTTAGCGCTGAAAGTTTCACCTTTAGATGTATTAAAAACTGCAGATGTTTTATAAAACTCTTTTGGAATAAAATCATTTATTTCCTTCTCTCTTTCAGCTATGAGTCTCAATGCAACTGACTGTACTCTACCTGCAGATAATCCACCCTTAACTTTTCTCCACAAAATTGGAGATATCTTATATCCAACAAGTCTATCCAATATTCTTCTAGCTTGTTGAGCATCAACTAAAGATTGATTTATTTTTCTGGGATTTGAAATTGCATTCAAAACTGCATCTTTAGTAATTTCTCTAAAAACAATTCTTTTTGTAGCTGAATCTTCTAATTTTAAAGCTTCTTTTAAATGCCAAGCAATTGCTTCACCTTCTCTATCTTCATCACTTGCCAACCAAACTGTATCAGCTTTTTTTGATTCATTTTTTAATTTTTTGACTATTTCCTTTTTCTCTTTAGATACTTGATACTTTGGTTGGAAATTGTTTTCAACATCAATTCCTAATTCACTTGATGGTAAATCTGAAATATGACCATTACTTGAGACTACCTTAAAATCTCCGCCTAAAAATTTTTCAATTGTTTTAGCTTTTGCTGGTGACTCTACGATTACTAAATTCTTAGGCATATGCTAATTTTAAGTTCACAAAAGTATATGATTTTTTAAAACTCAATATTTATTTTTTCAATTTTAGAATTTCTTAGGACTGAAACTGTAACCTTATCTCCCTTTTTAAATTTTGATAAAGTTTCCATGTATGACATCATATTTTCAATATCATATTTGTCAATCTGAATAACTATATCACCTTTTAAAATACCACCTTTTTCTGCGGGCTTATCAGAAGAAACTCCGTCAATTTTCATTCCTTTTCCATCAAACAAATAATCAGGCATTACACCCAGTGTAACACTAAATTTTGGAGACATCCTCGAGTTTTCATCCCTTGTCTTTTTAAACTTTAACTTTCCATTATCATCTAAATCATCAACCAATTCAATAATATAATTAGATATTTTTTCAAGACCTTCAAAGTTAATTAACTCAAAATCATCAGTTGGCTTATGGTATTCAGAA
Source organism: Flavobacteriales bacterium (assembly GCA_004321735.1). Lineage (GTDB taxonomy): Bacteria > Bacteroidota > Bacteroidia > Flavobacteriales > Flavobacteriaceae > Eutrophosalina > Eutrophosalina marina. The sequence goes on from SGZB01000005.1 coordinate 11,782, forward strand.
TGTTGACCTGTAAAAAAGTGTAATACCGGAATATCACTCAAATAAAAGGATGTATGATCAGAAGGGCCTTGCCCAGATTCGTGCTCTGTTATTTTAAACTCTTTATTGTTTGACAGAATAGTTTGTTTAAAAATAGGTGATGTTCCTGTTCCGTAAATTGCCAAGTTATTTTGATCATTCAATCTGCCAACCATATCAAAATTGAACATATAATTAATAAATTCTAAATCTACAGTAGGATACTTATTGAAATAATTTGAACCTAGGAGACCTAACTCTTCAGCACCAAATGCAATAAATAAGTAATTGTTTGAAGCATCAATATTAATAAGTTTAGATGCTAAATCTAAAATAATAGCGATACCACTAGCATTATCATCAGCACCATTGTGAATTTCTTTTTCACTACTCAATGAACTTGAATTTCCAAAACCAAGGTGATCGTAATGAGCTCCAAAAACAACAGTTGTTTCTGATTTGTTGTCTATAAAACCGATAACATTTGAAGAAATTAAACCATCAGAATTGTCCTCGGCAATTGTTGCTCTACTGTGTGGGTTAGAACTGTTTTTGAAATTAAAGGGTTGGATAAATTCCTCAGTACCTTTTGGAAGTAAACCAATTTCTTTGAATCTGGATTCGATGTATTTAGCTGCTTCCTTTTCACCATTTTTACCAGCTTCCCTACCCTCATACTTGTCGTCAGACAAATTTTTAACATCAAATTCTAATTTATTTTCGTAAACATAATTTTCTGAACATGAAAAGAGTAATGTTAAAAAAATAAACTTGATAAATAATTTCATACTTTTTGATTTACATTTGCGCAAAAATAAAACTATTAAATGAAAAGATTTTTTTTGCTTATTCTACTTTTGCTCAACTCCTGTGCCAAACAAAACTCTGATTTAATTAAAACTCAAGAGAAAAATTTTAAATCTCTAAAACAATTAACATTTGGTGGTGATAATGCTGAAGCCTATTGGAGTTTTGATGATAAAAAAATTGTATTTCAATCTAACAATTCAAAATGGGGATTGGAGTGCGATCAAATGTTCTATGGAAATTTTGATCAATCTTATGACGATGAAATACCTAAAATGGTAAGCACAGGAAAAGGAAGAACTACATGCTCTTATTTTTTACCTAACAATAATATAATTTATGCCTCAACACATGAAGCTCAGGAAAAATGTCCTGAAACACCATTGAGAGTTGACGGTAATTATGTTTGGCCAATCTATGAATCTTATGATATATATGAAGCTGATTTTGATGGCAATATTTTAAGAAAATTAACTGATAGTCCAGGATATGATGCAGAAGCTACAGTATCACCCAAAGGAGATAAAATAGTTTTTACCAGTGATAGGTCGGGTGATTTAGAACTTTACACAATGAACATTGATGGTTCTAATGTTAAACAAATAACTTTTGATCTTGGATATGATGGTGGAGCATTTTTCTCCACTGATGGAACAAAAATAGTTTTTAGAGCATCAAGACCTGATGGAGAAGAAGAAAAAAATAAGTATAAAGAATTACTTTCACAAGGGCTAGTTCAACCAACCAACATGGAATTATTTATTTGTGATTCGGATGGATCAAACCTAAAACAATTGACATTTTTAGGAAATGCTAACTGGAGTCCCTTCTTTCATCCTAGTGGAAATAAAATATTATTCTCATCTAATTACAACTCTGATGTTGGATTCCCTTTTAATATTTACTCTATTGATATAGATGGAAGAAACCTTAAACAAATTACCTATGGTGAAATGTTTGATTCATTCCCTGTCTTTTCCAATGATGGTAAACACTTGTTATTTTCATCAAACAGAAATAATGGTGGTACAAGAGATACCAACATATTTTTAGCGGAATGGATTGATTAAAAACAAGACAAATTGTCATGTTTTTATATATTTGCATCAGTAAAACAATAAAATGATTGTTGAATCTAAAGAAGCTATCAAAGTAGAAAAGACTACTCTAGACAAAAAATTTCACCTAATATCATATGGGTGTCAAATGAACTTTGCTGATTCTGAGGTTGTTGCATCAATTTTAGAAAGTATAGGATATTCAAATACTAATACAATAGAGAATTCTGACTTAATTCTACTTAACACATGCTCTATTAGAGAAAAAGCTGAACAAACTATTAGAAAGAAGCTTTCAAGTATTGATCATTTAAAGAAAAAAAATCGAACCCTTAAAATTGGGGTTTTAGGATGTATGGCTGAAAGACTTAAAGAAAAGTTTTTAATTGAAGAAAAGATTGTAGATTTAGTTGTAGGTCCCGATGCTTACAGAGATTTACCAAATCTTCTAAAAGAAGTCAATTCTGGAAACGATGCTGTAAATGTATTACTTTCTAAAGATGAAACTTATGGGGATATTAACCCACAAAGATTTAATACTAATGGAATTTCTGCATTTGTATCAATTACCAGAGGATGTGATAATATGTGTACGTTTTGTGTAGTTCCCTTTACTAGAGGAAGGGAAAGAAGCAGAGATCCGAAAAGTATCATAAATGAAATTTTAGATCTAGAAAATAGAGGTTATAAAGAAATAACCTTGTTAGGTCAGAATGTTGACAGTTATTTATGGTATGGAGGAGGCTTGAAAAAAGATTTTAAAAATGCATCTGAAATTCAAAAAAAGACGGCCGTAAACTTTTCAAAACTTTTGGATTTAGTTGCGAATGAATTTCCTAAAATGAGAATAAGATTTACCACATCAAATCCTCAAGATTTTCATGACGAGGTTATTTTTACCATGAAGAAGCATAAAAATATTTGTAATCATATCCATTTGCCAGTTCAATCAGGAAGTGACGTAATACTTAAAGCGATGAACAGACAGCATTCAAGAGAAGAATATTTAAAACTTATTTCTAAGATTAAACAAATTTTACCTGATTGTGGTTTTTCGCACGATATGATTACTGGATTTCCAAATGAAACAGCTCAAGATCATGAGCTAACATTAAGTCTAATGGAAGAGGTCAAATATGATTTTGGCTTCATGTTCAAATATTCAGAAAGACCAGGGACTCTCGCTTCTAGAAAACTTGATGACAATATTGATGAGGAAACAAAACAAAATAGACTTTCTGAAATCATAAATCTTCAACAAAAGCACAGTTTAGAAAATTTATCAAAATATGTTGGTAATACAACTGAAGTTTTAATAGAAAAGGAATCAAAAAAATCAAATGATCATTGGGCTGGAAGAAATGAACAAAACATAATGGTTGTGTTTCCAAAGAAAAATCTTCATCCTGGAGAGCTTGTCGAAATATTTATCGAATCAAACACAGCAACTACATTAATTGGGAAAGCAATCTAATATGAATCAAGAAGTTCAAAATATTAAACAAAGATTTGAGATTATTGGAACTGATCTAATGCTTGATAGATCTATTGAAAAAGCCTTAAGAGTATCTCCAACAGATATCTCAGTTTTAATCACTGGTGAAAGTGGTGTGGGAAAAGAAGTATTTCCAAAAATAATTCATCAACTTTCTCACAGAAAGCACAATAAATTTATTGCAGTAAATTGTGGAGCAATTCCTGAAGGCACAATTGACTCTGAATTATTTGGACATGAAAAGGGTGCATTTACGGGTGCTACTTCCACAAGGTCTGGATATTTTGAAGTTGCAGATGGAGGGACAATTTTTTTGGATGAGGTTGGTGAATTACCAATGACTACACAAGTCAGGCTATTGAGAGTTTTGGAAAACGGAGAATTTATAAAAGTTGGTTCTTCAAAAGTTCAAAAAACTAATGTAAGAATAGTTGCCGCGACAAATGTCAATATGGATTCAGCAATCAAAAAAAATAAATTCAGAGAGGATTTATACTACAGATTGAGTACAGTAGAGATTAATATACCTCCATTAAGGAGAAGAAAAAATGATATAGTCCTGCTTTTTAGAAAATTTGCTTCTGATTTTGGAAAAAAATATAATATGCCAACTGTAAGGTTAGACGATGAGGCGCAAATATTATTAAAGAATTACAGATGGAATGGTAACATTAGACAATTAAAAAATGTCACAGAGCAATTATCAGTTTTAGAGCAAGAAAGAGCAATAAACGCTAGTCTATTGGGAAGTTATCTACCTAATCCAGTTAGTAATTTACCTGCTCTGATAGAAGAAAACAATGATGGAAGTGATTTTTCTTCTGAACGGGAGATACTTTACAAAATACTTTTTGATATGAAAAAGGATTTGAATGAAGTAAAAAAAGTAATTAGCAAAATTCAAAATGATGATCCTAACTATAAAATCTCTGACTTGAACGATATTTCAGAAAAGTTAAATGATAATTTTGATAAGCAAGCCTTAGTCACAATCAATGATAAAAGTGAATACCAAACTCAGAATGATAATTTTGAATACGCTGAAGAAATTTTTGAGGAGGAAACTCTCTCTATTCAGGACAAGGAACTAGAATTAATAATAAAGTCTCTAGAAAGAAATAATGGTAAAAGAAAAGCAGCAGCAAAAGAGCTAGGAATTTCTGAACGCACTCTTTACAGAAAAATTAAACAATATGATATTAAGCTTTAAAAGATTTTTTCACCTGTTGTTAATTTTAAGTTTATCATCTTGTGGAAATTATTCCTTCACTGGAGCATCAATTCCAGAGGGAACAGAAACTTTTCAAGTTAATTTATTTGAGAATAATTCTGGAAATAATGTAGGGTCTATTTTTGAACCCGGTTTGGATAGAGATTTTACAATAGCATTACAGAATATTCTTGAAAATCAAACAAATCTTCAGCTTGTCCAATCAAATGGAGACTTATTGTATGAGGGAGAAATTATTGAATACAGAGTTAGTCCGATGACTGCTACATCAAACTTAAATGCTGCACAAAACAGACTAAGTATAAGCGTAAATGTGAATTTTACAAATTTTTTAAAGGAAGACGATAATTTTCAAAGAAGATTTTCATTTTATTTTGATTATCCCGCTGAACAACAACTTATTTCAGTAAAATCTGAAGCTCATGAAATTATTTTTGAGAGACTAACACAAGATATATTTAACGCATCTTTAGCAAAATGGTAAAATTTGACAAAAATTATATCATAAATTCCTTATCAGACTCAAGTAATCTAACAATGAAAGATTATGAGGAAATCGAAAAAATATCTAAAGATTTTTCATACTTCTTGCCATCAAAGCTTCTTATGTTATTAATTTTAAAAAATAATGATGTAATAGAATATTATAAAAAGCTTAATGAGTTTTCAATTCAATTTATTGATAGAAAATTTTTAAAAAAAACAATTGAAGATGGAAGATCTAACAATGAAATAAAAGAAGTATTTGAAGACATTGAAATTATTAACTCTGCAGAAGAAAATTCTTTTTTAGATTGGATTTTAAAAACAAAATCGATTAAAAATCAGGATATTTTAGATTCAGAAAATCGTTGGCAAGAATTAAATCTTTCTAATTTAAAAGTTAGTTCAAGGTCACTAAAGAAAATAACCAAAGAAGATTACATGACAGAAACTTTAGCTAAAGTTTATGTCAAGCAAGAAAAATACAAAGAGGCTATGAAAGCATATAAGATATTAAGTTTGAAATATCCAGAAAAAATCAGTTTATTTGCAAACCAAATTAAAGATTTAAAAAAAAGATTAAAGAATGAATAGTTTGTTTACAATAATATTATTTGCAATCATATTCTTATCATTTTTACTAGTCCTAGTAATTATGGTTCAAAACCCAAAAGGAGGTGGATTATCATCTAGTTTCGGAGGTGGAGACTCACAACAACTTGGAGGAGTTAAGCAAACAGGAGATTTCTTAGATAAAAGCACATGGTTTTTAGCCACTGCCCTTCTGCTTCTAATTTTATTTTCAAATATCACTTTAAATTCTGGTGAAACTAAAACTGAATCAGAATTATTAAATAGTGATAATTTTGAAATTGAAGAAGTGTTAGAAGATAATTCTCCAAATACAGAATCTGAATAAAATAATGTCATGATGTCATGATTTAATGCCTCATATATTTAAAAAGGTATTTGGCATGGTTGATGACTATAGTTAATAAATTAATAATTATGAGCAAATTAAATATTAAACCTCTTGCTGACAGAGTTTTAGTAGAACCTCTTGAAGCAGAAACTAAAACAGCATCAGGAATTATTATCCCTGATACTGCTAAAGAAAAACCACAAAAAGGTAATGTTGTTGCAGTTGGTGCAGGCACAAAAGATAACCCAATAACAGTCAAAGTTGGGCAAACAGTACTTTATGGAAAATATTCAGGAACTGAACTTAAGCTAGACGGCAATGACTATTTAATAATGAGAGAAAGTGATATTCTCGCTATAGTATAATTAAAACTTAATTAAAATGGCTAAAAAAATACAATTTGATATAAAAGCTAGAGAAGGCTTAAAAAAGGGTGTAGACGCTCTTGCAAATGCAGTTAAAGTTACATTAGGTCCCAAAGGGAGGAATGTTATTATTGGAAAATCATTTGGTGGTCCGCAGGTAACTAAAGATGGAGTAACAGTTGCGAAGGAAATTGAATTAGAAGATGCTCTTGAAAACATGGGAGCTCAAATGGTAAAAGAAGTTGCATCAAAAACCAACGATTTAGCTGGTGACGGAACAACAACTGCAACAATCCTAGCTCAATCCATAGTTAATGAAGGTCTAAAAAATGTTACAGCTGGAGCAAATCCTATGGATCTGAAGAGGGGTGTAGATAAAGCGGTCTCTGCCGTTGTTGAAAATCTAAATAAATCTGCTAAAACAGTTGGAAACTCATCAGAAAAAATTCAACAAATCGCTTCGATTTCTGCCAATAATGATAATGTTATTGGTGATCTAATTACTGAAGCATTTGAAAAAGTTGGAAAAGAAGGTGTTATTACAGTAGAAGAAGCTAAAGGAACTGATACGTATGTTGATGTTGTTGAAGGTATGCAGTTTGACAGAGGATATTTATCACCTTATTTTGTAACGAACAGTGAAAAAATGGAATCTGATTTAGAGAGTCCATACATTTTACTATACGACAAAAAGATCTCTGCAATGAAGGATCTTCTTCCGGTTTTGGAACCAGTTGCTCAAAGTGGAAAACCATTACTTGTAATTGCTGAAGATGTTGATGGCGAAGCTTTGGCTACATTAGTAGTTAACAAACTCAGGGGTGCATTAAAAATTGCTGCTGTTAAAGCTCCAGGATTTGGTGATAGAAGAAAAGCAATGCTAGAAGATATTGCTATTTTAACTGGAGGAACTGTAATTTCAGAAGAAAGAGGTTTTAACATCGAAAATACAACAATTGATATGCTTGGATCAGCTGAAAGAGTTACAATTGACAAAGACAATACAACAATTGTAAATGGTGCAGGAGACAAAAAAGCTATCGAAGATAGAGTCAATCAAATTAAAACTCAAATTGAAACAACTACTTCTGATTACGACAAAGAAAAGTTACAAGAAAGGCTGGCAAAATTAGCTGGTGGTGTTGCTGTTTTGTACGTTGGAGCTGCATCTGAAGTTGAAATGAAAGAGAAAAAAGATAGAGTTGATGACGCATTACATGCGACAAGAGCTGCTGTTGAAGAAGGAATTGTTGCTGGTGGTGGCGTTGCTTTAATTAGAGCAAGAAATGTTTTAGATAAAATTAAAGCTACTAACGATGATGAACTAACAGGTATTCAGATCATTTCTAGAGCTCTAGAAGCTCCAGTTAGAACTATCGTTGCAAATGCTGGAGGAGAGGGTTCAGTCGTTGTGGCAAAAATTATTGAAGGTAAAGATGGTTTTGGATATGATGCCAAATCTGAGCAATATGTTGATTTGTTTGATGCTGGTATAATTGATCCAAAGAAAGTTACTAGGGTTGCATTAGAAAATGCTGCTTCTGTTGCAGGAATGATCTTAACAACAGAATGTGCACTTGTTGACATTAAAGAAGATACACCTGCTGCACCTCCAATGGGAGGAGGCGGAATGCCAGGAATGATGTAATTGTCAATAAATTAGGATAAAAAAGCTGCATCACTGCAGCTTTTTTTTTTATTATTATTTTAATTTTGAGAAAAAATTATTTTGTCAAATAAAACCCAAAAATCTGCACTTATTTCCGTTTTTAATAAAGAGGGAATAGAAAAAATAGCCCAGAAACTTAAAGAACTCAATATTCGCATTATTTCAACAGGTGGAACAGAAAAATATTTAACATCATTAAATTTTGATGTATTAAAAGTTGAGAATTTAACTTCGTATCCATCAATTTTTGGTGGTAGAGTTAAAACATTACATCCAAGTATTTTTGGAGGAATATTGTACCGTAGAGAAAATGAATCAGATGTAATTGAACAAAAAAACTATGATATTCCAAGTATTGATTATGTAATAGTGGATTTATACCCATTTGAAGAAACGGTATTAAACTCTAGCTCACATGAGGATATAATAGAAAAAATTGATATTGGTGGTATATCATTAATCAGAGCAGCTGCAAAAAATTATAAAGATGTAGTTTGTGTTTCTAGCATTGATCAATATGATGACTTTTTGATCGACTTGGATGACAGTCAAGGAAATTTCAGCATTGAAAAAAAACAAAATTATGCTTCGCATGCGTTCAAAATTTCAAGTAATTATGATTCTTTGATCAATGAATACTTAGTTAGTGGCTCAATTTCTGAAACGAAGCAATTGAGATATGGTGAAAATCCGCACCAAAAAGGATTTTTCAAAGGAAATTTAGAATCCGTTTTTGAAAAAATTCATGGAAAAGAACTTTCATATAACAACCTCCTAGATATTGATTCTGCCTACAACCTTATAAAGGAGTTTTGGGAAGAAGAATGCGCTTTTGCTATTCTAAAACACAATAATGCTTGTGGAGTTGCAATAAGAGATAATGTACTAGATGCATATAATGCTGCCTTAGCTGGTGATCCTGTTTCTGCATTTGGAGGAATATTAATAACTAATTCTGAAATTAATGAAAAAGCTGCTCTTTCTATTGACAAACTTTTTTGTGAAGTAATTTTAGCTCCTAGCTACTCAGAAGAAGCATTAAGTGTTCTTAAAAGCAAAAAAAATAGAATTATTTTAAGATTAAATAATATTATTCTTCCTACCCAAAATACAAGATCATGTTTAAATGGATTTTTAATTCAAGACAGTGATTCAATCACTGATAACAGTGATAATTTAAAATGTGTGACTGAAATAAGACCTTCTGAATTTGAAATTGAAGATCTAATATTTGCATCAAAAATTTCAAAGCATACTAAATCAAATACCATTGTACTTGCTAGAAACAAACAACTTTTAGCTTCTGGCACTGGACAAACATCAAGAGTTGATGCACTAAATCAGGCTATAGATAAGGCTAGAAAATTTGATTTTGATTTAAATAAAAGTGTTATGGCCAGTGATGCATTTTTTCCATTCCCAGATTGTATTGAAATTGCATCAGAATCAGGAATTAAATCTGTAATTCAACCTGGAGGTTCAATAAAAGATCATCTATCAATTGAAAGCTGTAATGAAAATAAAATTTCAATGGTTTTTACTGGAAATAGACACTTTAAACATTAATTTAGTAACTTTACTAACAACCCAAAAAAAATGAGTTTTTTCGATTTCTGGACAGAGTCAATTGCTATAGATTTAGGAACAGCAAATACACTTATTATTCATAATGATAAAGTAGTTGTTGATAGCCCGTCAATTGTAGCATTGGATCAGAAAAGTGGAAAAATTATTGCCGTAGGCCATGAAGCAAAACTTATGCATGGAAAGACTCATGAAAATATTAAAACAATAAGACCTCTGAAGGATGGAGTAATTGCAGATTTTAATGCCTCAGAGCAGATGATCGGTCAGCTTATAAAAAGTATTCCAAACCTTAACAAAAGATTTTATTCTCCTTCTCTTAAAATGGTTATATGTATTCCTTCAGGAATAACCGAAGTAGAAATGAGAGCAGTAAAAGAATCTGCTGAAAGAGTCAATGGAAAAGAAGTTTACTTAATTCATGAACCAATGGCTGCTGCCATTGGAATTGGTGTTGATATCATGCAACCGAAAGGAAATATGATCATTGACATTGGTGGTGGTACAACAGAAATTGCGGTAATTGCTATGGCTGGTATTGTTTGTGATAAGAGTGTAAAAATTGCTGGGGACGTATTTACCGAAGATATTGTGTATTATATGAGAACTCAGCACAACTTAGCTGTAGGTGATAGGTCTGCTGAAAATATAAAAATTAATATTGGTTCAGCATTAGATGAATTAGACAATCCACCTGACGACATGCAAGTTCAAGGTAGAGATTTACTTTCTGGTAAGCCTAAAGAAATCTCAATTGGTTATCGAGAAATTTCTAAAGCTTTAGACAAATCTATTATAAGGATTGAAGAGTCAGTTATGGAAACATTATCTCAAACTCCACCTGAATTAGCTGCAGATATTTATAATACAGGAATATACCTGGCAGGAGGCGGTTCAATGTTAAGAGGTTTAGATAAAAGAATTTCTAAGAAGACAGATCTTCCAGTTTTTATAGCAGAAGATCCATTACGTGCTGTAGTTAGAGGTACTGGAATAACATTAAAAAATATTGATCGTTACAAAAGTGTTTTAGTTACATAGATTAATGCGAAATTTTATTGATTATTTAATAAAGAATACAAGCAGCATTATTTATTTATTCTTAATTACTATTGCCTTAACCCAGATTTTCTCAAGAAATTACTACCAGAATTCAGTATTTAATCTATATTTTTCTGACATAACAAATAGTTTTATTGATAAAAAAAATAACATCACAAGTTATTTGAAGCTCATTGAAGAAAACAAAAGGTTAGTTCGTGAAAACATATATTTACTAGAAGAATCTATTAACTCAAATTACTTATCATTAGATAGTATTCAAAAAGATAATTTTGAATTAATACCAGCAGGTATTATATCTAACTCAATTAGATTTGATAAAAATTTTATTACGCTCAATGCGGGAGATAATGATGGTGTTGAAATTGATGATGGAATTATAACAAAATTTGGAATTATTGGAATAATTAATAAAACTTCAGATAAATTTTCAACAGGAATTTCACTCTTAAATTCAGAAATCAAGATCAATGCAATGGTAAAAAAAACAAATCATTTTGGTTCTTTATTTTGGGATGGTTTAAGCCATGAAAAAGTTAAACTAACGGATATTCCAAAAAGTGCGAACATCTCCAAGGGAGATACCATTGTAAGTGGAGGAATGTCTTATATTTTTCCTAAAAATATTTTGATAGGAGTAGTTGATGATTATTCTATTCCTGAATCAACAAATTATTATGATATTACAATTAGATTATTTGAGGATTTTGGAGCGATTAGAAATGTTTTTGTAATTAAAAACAATTCGTTTGATGAATTAAAAAGCTTAATTGAAAATGAGTAATATCTATCAATTATTATTTTTTAGATTTCTATTTTTATCATTAGGGCAAATTTTAATATTTAATAATTTTCTAATTTTTGGAAATAATGTTAACATCTACCTGATTTTTGTTTTAGTATTTCCACTTAATTTTAATACATCTTTTTCTTACATAATCGTTTTTCTTTTTGGTTTTATTTTAGATTTTTTTTCAAATTCAATGGGAATTATAACATTTACATTACTTATTTCAATTCTTATAAAACCTTATATCCTAAAATTTATTTTTGGAAATTTTGATATCAATCAAGTAAGAAAAACCTCAGAATATATTAGTAAAACCAGTTTATTTCAAAAAACTAGTTATCTATTAATTATGTTTATATCACACCAATTAATTGTAAATTTTATTGATATTTTTTCATCTGAAAAACTCAAAATAATAATTAATAAGACATTAGTTAGTACTATCATTTCCATCTTTTTTTCATACATAATTTTATTTATATTTTTTAGAAAGAATGAGAGATAAATTTTTTCAAATCGTTGTTTTAATTATCTCAGGATTATTGATTATAAAATTATTTGACTTACAAATAATTAAAAATAATTCATCTGATTTCCTCGAAAGAGGTTCAATACAAAAGATCTATGAATTTCCAGAGAGAGGTTATATATATGACAGAAATAATAAACTTATAGTTTCTAATGAACCATACTATGATTTAATGATTATTCCCAGAGATGTTGAATTAAATGACAGTACTGAAATTTCAAAACTCTTAAATATTCCAATTCATACATTTAACACTAAATTCAATAAATCCAGAATTTTTTCAAATGTTAAACCTTCAGTGTTCATGTCTGGAATAACCAAAAATGAGTTCGCTTTGTTACAAGAAAAATTATGGAAATATAGTGGTTTTTTTATTCAAAAAAATTCTAAAAGAAAATATAATTATAAGACTGCATCTAATATTCTTGGCTATACAAGTGAAGTTAATAGTTACGAAGTAGAATCTAATCCGTATTACAAAGCAGGAGAAATGATTGGAAGACAAGGTCTTGAAAAAACATACGAAGTAAAACTAAGAGGAAAAAAAGGAGTAAAATATCTTCAAAAAGATAAATTTAATAGGATAATTGGAAGTTATAATAATGGGATATATGACTCTAGCTATGTTCCAGCAAAAAACATAAAACTAACTCTAGATATTGAACTTCAGAAATATGGAGATTCACTTTTAAAAAATAAATTTGGGAGCATTATTGCTATTGAGCCTAAAACAGGTGAAATACTTGCGCTAGTTAACTCTCCAATATATGACCCTAGCATTCTTGTTGGAAGAGACCGGTCATCAAACTACAATACATTAAAGCTAGATTCTATTGGGAAACCATTATTTGAAAGAGGTTTACAAGGTCAATATCCACCAGGATCAACTTTTAAATTAATAAACGCACTTATTGGATTACAAGAGAAAATTATTGATGAAAAAAAAACAATTAGATGTGATTATGGACATTTCTACGCAAAAAATTCATTCATGAAATGTCATTGTGATGAAGGAACATATAATAATTTAAATACTGCAATTTATAACTCTTGTAACACATACTTTGCTAAAGTTTACAAAGAGACTGTTGATAATCAGACATCGTCTAAAATAGGTCTTGATAAATGGAAAGAATATGTAAATTCTTTTGGAATGGGTAATTATTTAGGATATGATCATCCAACGGGAAGACCTGGTTTTATACCATCATCAAATTATTACGATAGATGGTATAATAAATCCTGGAGAGCTTCAACTACAATTTCTAATTCTATTGGTCAGGGTGAAATTTTATCTACACCTATTCAAATGGCTAACCTTGCTGCAACTATTGCAAACAAAGGTTGGTATATAGCACCTCATTTTGTTAAAGAAATTGAAAATGATTCGATAGATAGCAAATTCAAAGAAGTTAAAAAAACATTAATTGATGAAAAATATTATGATCCTATTATTAAAGGGATGATAGATGTTGTTGAAAAAGGGACTGCTACTAATTCAAAAATTAAAGATATTCTGATTGCTGGAAAAACAGGAACAGCTGAAAACTTTATTAAAATTGATGGAGTAAGAAAACAATTAACTGACCATTCAATTTTTATTGGTTTTGCACCAGCTGATAATCCAAAAATAGCTATTTGCGTATTTATTGAAAACGGATATTGGGGAACTAGATGGGCAGCACCAATATCAAGTTTAATTATGGAAAAATATTTGAAAGGATCAGTTAGCCGTAATTGGCTTGAGAGTTATATAAAAGACGGTAATCTGAATGAAGAGTACCTGAAACCATATAAATACAAAAATTTTAAAATTAATGAGTAGGAATTTAATTCTTGAAAAATTTGATCTACTTTCAATTATACTAGTTTCAATCTTAACTATTTCTGGACTTATAAATATCTATTCTACCACTTATGTTTCAGATTCTGTGATGTTCTCACTAACTAATCCTTTTGGCAAACAATTGCTTTTTGTTTTCTTTAGCGCAGCTCTATTTTGTATAATTCTTTTTTTTAAGGGTAAATTATTTCAGCAATATTCAAGTTTAATGTACTTATTTATGACTATCACATTAATACTTGTTTTATTTTTTGGAAATGAGATAAAGGGTGCTAGTTCCTGGTTCAGTTTTTTTGGATTTAGTTTTCAGCCCTCAGAATTTATGAAACCAGTAACTGGATTAGTTTTAGCTAAATTCTTAAGTAATATACACTCTGACTTAAAAAGAACTAAAGTTCAATTGTACAGTTTCATAGTTGTCTTTATTCCTATTTTACTTATAATTTTACAACCCGACCCTGGAACTGCATTAATTTATTTTAGTTTTTTCTTTGTTTTATATATAGTTGGCCTTCCTAGTATATATATGAATTTATTTATTGTTTCTGTAATACTTTTTTTAATAACAATACTATTCGATATGAATAACATTATATTATTTATTTCAGTTTTAACTGGCTTGTTAGGTTTAATTTTTTTATACAAAAAAATTAAAATTGGAAGGTTGTTATTTCTTTCTATTTCATCAATAATATTTATAATATTTATTGATTTTGTTTACAATGATATTTTTGAGCAAAGACACAGGGATAGATTTGAAGTTGTTCTTGGAATTACAGAAGATAATAGAGGGATAGGCTATAATACTAATCAATCTCAGTTAGCTTTTAAATCGGGTGGATTTTCTGGTGAAGGGTTTTTAAATGGAAGTCAAACTAAAGGAAATTTTGTGCCTGAACAACACAGTGATTACATATTTGCAACAATTGGAGAAGAATGGGGATTTATAGGCACATTTACTATAATATTAGTTTATACTTTACTCATTATGAGAATGATTAATAGAGCTAATAAACATCGAAATATTTTTAATAAAATATTTATTTACTCAGTTGCATCAATTTTCTTTTTTCAATTTTCAATAAATGTCAGTATGGTTGTAGGTATTTTTCCAACTGTTGGAATACCACTTCCTTTTATTAGCTATGGTGGATCGAGTATGGTTGCTTCTATCTTATTATTCGCAGGCTACATTAAATTTGACTCTTATAAGAAAGAAAAATGGTAACTAAATTTTTATTTTTTCGGAATAATAATTAGATATATACATAAAACTGGTAACTAAAAGCATTAGAAAAATTCCAGGTATTAAAGCCAAATAAGCATTCCCCAGAAGAATATATTGGTAATTTTCTTTAATCATATAACCCCAACTCGGCATTGGAGGTTGAGTGCCGATTCCAAGAAAACTTAATCCACTCTCAAGCAGAATAGATGACGCAAAATTAGTTGCAGCAATAATAAGTATAGGACCAATAATATTAGGTAAAATATGATAAATAATAATTCTTAAGTTACTTAATCCTAAAACTTTCACTGCAACAATATAATCCTTAGCTTTTTCAGACATAATTTTTCCTCTTACTATCCTAGCTACTTCTACCCATACGGAGCATCCAATTGCAATATATACTTGCCAAAATCCTTTACCAAGTGAGATAGAAATTGCAATTACTAACAACAATGTAGGTATTGACCAAAAAACATTTATTATCCACACCACAACCTTATCTAAATATCCTCCAAAATAACCACCAAGAACTCCGAAGAAAACTCCTAGAACAGTTGAAATCAATACTGCCATTAAACCAATAGATAATGAGACTCTTGTACCTAACATAACTCTACTAAACAAATCTCTACCATAAATATCTGTGCCAAACAGATATGTTCTTTCCTCAACATAATTATCAACTATATAATTTAAATTTGAAGATTTAAAAACATTTAAATCAATTAGTTTTTCAACTGACTCATCATCACTACTTACCAATTTTAAATTTAACTTATCACCAACAGTATTTAGATCTGAGATAGGATATTCATTATAGATTTTTTCAGAACCTATGAAAAAATCAAAAAAATTCATTTTATAATCTTTCAAAGGAACTTTGATAATTTTAGTTTTAAACCCAGGCTTTTCAGACTGAATTCTTAGATTCATGGAGTTAGCATGAGTAGTTTTATCAGGAATTAAAAAATAAGTAAATAGTGCTGCAAAAAAACAAAAACCTATATACAAAAATGAAAGTCTTAGAGGAATGTTGTTTTTCACATTTATTGACTTTATTAATTACTCACTATAGTTTCAGAATTGCTATTAATTAAACTTAATTGTTTCAAAATATTTACTCCCTCACTTATATAAATATCTTTAGTAAGGTTTTTATGCCATCGATTTCTGTTACTTAAAAGTTCCTTATTTGACATTATATAATCTTTTTCAGACTTGAGTAATTTAAAATTTAGATCATTTGAGTATTTTGACAAAGATTCAAATTCCTTCGTCTTATTTTTATTCTCACCAAGATAATTTTGGTAAGTCAAGAATTTTAATGGAATTGTTTTATTTTTCTGCTGTTTTTCAATCCAATCTGCTCTTTTACTAATTAATTTTAAATAATTGTTATCATTAACTCTACTTTGAGCATTAGAAGAAATAAAATCCAAACTGCCTTCATTAATCCATGGATTATACATTGCTGGGTCTATTTTATCCCAAGCTAATGGATTTTCTTCATCTTTTTCTCCATTAAATATGTGCATGTAACTATCAGGAACAATAACATCACTTTTAACTCCTTCCAATTGAACAGATTCTCCATTGATTCTGTAGAACTTATCAGTTGTAATTTTTAATGCACCTAAATCAAAATCTGAATTTGAAATAAATTTATTTAAATCAATTACATTTTGAACTGTACCTTTACCAAATGTTTTTTTACTTCCTAAAATAACAGCTCTCTCGTAATCTTGAAGTGCCGCAGCAAGAATTTCTGAAGCAGATGCTGACATTTCGTTAATAAGTACAACTAAAGGACCATCCCAGACAATTTCAGAGTTTCTATCATATAAGACTTGTTTTCTGTTTCCAATGGATTTTACCTGAACTATTGGACCTTTTTCAATAAATAAACCGGTCATATCTACAACAGACTGTAATGATCCTCCTCCATTATTTCTCAAATCTAAAATAAGACCTTCAATACCATTATTTTTTAATTTGATAATTTCGTTCTTAACATCCTCTGCTGAATTCCTGTTTTTATAATTAGAAAAATCAACATAAAACTTTGGAAGTGATATGTATCCATACCTAATATCATCTTCTTCAATTAAAGTAGATTTTGCATACAATTCCTCTAACTCAACTAGTGCTCTAGTAATTTGAACTTCCTTAATTGACCCATCAAGTTTTTTTACAGTAAGTGAAACAATAGATTTCTCAGGACCTTTGATTAATTTAATTGCATCATCCACTTTCATCCCAACAATATCAACTGGCTCTTCATTCTCTTGAGCAACTTTAATTATAATATCACCAACATCTAATAATTTATCTTTCCATACAGGACCACCAATAATGATTTCAACAACTTTGATATTTCCTTCAGTTTTAGTCAATCTAGCTCCAATTCCTGTAAATTTTCCAGAAATATTAACATCGAATCTATCTTTATCCTCAGGTTGAAAATAATATGTATGAGGGTCAAGCTGAGTTAAAAAGGCATTTAGATAATTAGAATACCAATCATCTCTGTCAAGATCAGTTATAAATTCAAAATAATCTTCAGTATTTTTCTTAACAATAGCTATAGACTCATTATAAATTCTATCATTAATTACACTTAAAGTATCTCCTAATTTTAAAGTAGCAATATCAAGTGTTGAAAATTTTAATTGTTTTCTCCATCTATTTTTAATTTCTGACTTAGATCTTGCATATTCCTTTTTTTCAAAATCTAAATCAATATTTTCATTCAAATTAAAATTGAATTTATTGTTAACCAACTCTTCATAATAAGATTTTACTTCTTTAATTCTAATCTTTGATCTTTGGTAAACAAGGTTAAAGAATGATAGATCATATTCTTTTATTTGATCGTCCAATAAGTATTTATACTTTTCAAATTCTCTTATATCTGACTTTAAAAAGAACCTTTTTTGATTATCCAATTGCTTAATAAAGGAATGATATAAATTTTCGGATAAATTATCATCAATGGAAATTTTTTTATAATGTCCCTTTTCAACAACATATTTCACTACCTCCATCAATAACCTATCTTTATTAGGATCTGAAAACTTTTTATTAGTTATTGCAAAACCAATAAGTAACAGAGGAAAAATTACAAATAAGTAGTTCGATCTTAGTTTCATATAATTTATAAATGTAAATAAATATTACAGAAAAAATGTTTACTTAAATTAGTTTTATTTCTTTCTGTAAGGTTTTACTTACTTTTGTTCAAAAATTAGACCACGAATGTCAAAAAAACCTTTAATTCTAGTAACTAATGATGATGGAATAACTGCTCCAGGAATCAGAGCTCTGATTTCAGTAATGAACGAAATTGGAGACGTAGTAGTAATAGCACCTGATAGTCCCCAATCTGGCATGGGACATGCTATCACAATAAATTCAACATTGGAGTGTAATAAAATAACTATTGACAGTGGTCCTCAGATAGAATATTCGTGCTCCGGAACTCCAGCAGATTGTGTTAAATTAGGCATAAATGAGATTCTTCAAAGAAAACCTGATTTATGTGTTTCTGGTGTTAATCATGGTTCAAACTCATCAATAAATGTAATATATTCTGGAACAATGAGTGCTGCAATAGAAGCTAGCATTGAGGGTGTTCCAGCTATAGGTTTTTCTCTTTTAGACTATAATTGGGATGCAGAATTTTCACATATAAAAAAATATATAAAAAATATTACGTTAAAGGCTCTAGAAGAGGGGCTTCCAAAAGGGATAACTTTAAATGTAAATTTTCCAAAACTTAATCATGATATGATTAAAGGAATAAAAGTTTGTAAACAAGCTGATACATATTGGATTGAGAAATTTGATAAAAGAGTAAATCCTCAAGGTAAAGAATATTATTGGCTAACAGGTGAATTCATAAATAAAGATCAATCTGAAGATTCAGATGAATTTGCTCTATCAAATGGATATATTTCTATTGTTCCAGTTAAGCATGATCTAACAGATTATGAATCTATAAACAAAATCCAAAGCTGGAACTTGTAAAATGAAATACTTTATTATTTCTGGTGAACCCTCAGGTGATTTACATGGATCAAAATTAATTAAAGGTATTTTTAAATCTGATCCAAAAGCTGAAATTGCTTTTTGGGGTGGTGATTTAATGGAAAAAGCAGGAGGTAAACTTTTAACTCACTACAATGAATTAGCTTTCATGGGGTTTATTGAAGTTCTTCTTAATATTTTTAAAATTTTAAAAAATTTTAAAAAATGCAAGAAAGATATATTAAACTTCAACCCTGATAAAATAATTTATATTGATTATCCAGGTTTCAATTTAAGAATGTGCAAATGGGCTAAAAAAAGAGGTTTTAGGAATTATTATTACATAAGTCCGCAAGTTTGGGCTTGGAAAGAAAAAAGAGCAGAAATCATAAAAAAATACATTGATGAATTTTATGTAGTTCTACCATTTGAAAAAAATTATTTTAAGAAAAAACATAATATTAATTCAAATTATTTTGGTCATCCTTTAATTGACGATATAGAAAATTTTGAACCACAATTAATTTCTTTCAATAAAAAACCTATTATTTCAATATTACCAGGAAGTAGAAAACAAGAAATAAAAAAAATACTTAATAAAGTTATAGATGTATGCAAATACTTCCCAGAATTTCAATTTGTTATCGCAGGAGTAAAACATATTGATAGTAAAATTTATAATAATATTATCTCTAAATCTGATTCAAACATAGAAATTATCTACGATAACACTTATTCACTATTAAAATCTTCAAAACTTGCCATTGTTACTAGTGGGACAGCAACACTCGAAACTGCATTATTAAATATTCCTCAAATGGTTTGCTATGTTACAAACCCTGTTAATATTTTTTTAGCAAAACTTCTTGTAAAAATCAAGTTTATTTCACTAGTGAACTTAATTTTTGACAAAAAAGTAATTAATGAATTTATTCAATCCGATGTTAATATTTCAAATATCAAAAATGAAATCAACTTACTACTAGGTGAAAAAGGGAGCATAATAAAGGAAGAATATAAAAGTTTAAGAAGAAGCTTAGGGACTAAAGGTGTTAGTGAAAGAATATCTGCTCACATAGTTAAGAGTTAACAGACGATATTGATAATCTTATTAGGAACAAAAATTATTTTTTTTATTTCACGATCATTAATTATCTCTATAACTGATTGATCATTCTTTAGAATATTTTCAACTTTTTCTTGACTAATTCCTAATGGCAATACAATTTGATACTTAAGTTTTCCATTAACAGAAACAGGATATTTTTTTTCAGTTTCAATTAAATATTTAGGATTATGAACTGGATATTCCTCATCAGCAATCGAATTATCATGACCTAGAACATTCCATAATTCCTCAGAAATATGAGGAGCAAAGGGTGATAGCAGAACAATTAAATCTTCTAAAACTGTTCTTGAATGACATTTTATTTCATTAAGCTTATTAACTAAAATCATTAAAGCACTAACACATGTATTGAAAGAAAAAGATTCAATATCCTCATTGATTTTTTTTATTGTTCCATGAAGTGCCTTTAGGGATTCTTTATCTGGATCAGATTCACTAATGACCAATTCATTATCATTGAAAAACAATCTCCATACTTTATTCAAAAAATTATATACCCCAGAAATACCGTTAGTATTCCAAGGCTTAGATTGTTCAATAGGTCCTAAAAACATTTCATATAATCTTAATGTGTCAGCTCCATAATTATCACAAATGTCATCTGGATTAACAACATTGAACTTTGATTTAGACATTTTTTGGACTTCTCTCTCAACTTTAAATACTTTATTCATAATAAACTCAGCATTTTTAAACTCTGGTTGCCAAGATTTAAATTGATCAATATTTAATTCATTATTACTATTTACAATTGATACGTCTACATTTAATTTTTGTACTCTATGATTTTCAGTAAGTTCTGCAGAAATATATTCACCAGTTTCAATTTGTCTGTTAACTAATGCAGAATCACCCAAAATCATACCTTGATTGATTAGTTTCTTAGCATAAATTTCTGTTGGCACTAAACCTAAGTCAAATAAAAACATCTGCCAAAATCTAGAGTAGAGCAAGTGGCCTGTAGCATGCTCACTTCCCCCCAGATAAATATCAACTTCTCTCCAATACTCTAAAGATTCTTTAGAAGCAAAACTTTCCTCATTATTGGGATCCATATATCTGTTAAAATACCATGAACTTCCGGCCCAGCCTGGCATTGTATTAAGTTCTAACCTGAATATTGTTTTATTATTAATAAGTTTATTTGAAACTACTTTTTTATTTTTCACATCCCAAGCCCATTTATCTGCATTTCCTAAAGGTGGATCACCATTTTCAGTTGGTAAATAATTTTTTACATATGGAAGCTCAAGTGGAAGAGATTCAATTTCTATAGCCTTGGGTAAATCGTTTACATAATATATTGGTATAGGTTCACCCCAAAACCTCTGTCTGCTAAAAACCGCATCCCTTAACTTAAAATTAATAGTTTTATTACCACTAGCAATTTCATTTAATTTTTCACAAGAAAGCTCAAAAGCTTCATTGAAATTTAAATTATTTAAAAACTCTGAATTATCAATCAGGAAGTTTTCTTTTGACTCATAAGCAGAATCTTCTATACTTATATCTTTAAAAATATTTTTGATGGGAAGATCAAAATGTTTAGAAAATAAGAAATCTCTTTGATCACCACAAGGAACCGCCATAACTGCCCCTGTTCCGTATGTAGCAATTACATAATCAGAAATCCATATTGGCATCTTATTTCCAGTAAATGGGTGTATTGCATAACTTCCAGTGAAACAACCAGAAATTGTTTTAACGTTAGATATTCTGTCTCTTTCACTTTTTTTACTTGAAATTTCAATGTAGTTGTTTACATCATTTTCTTGGTTTGAAGTTGTTATTTTCGAAACTAAGTCGTGTTCTGGTGCAAGAGTTATGAAAGTTGCACCAAAAATAGTATCTGGACGAGTAGAAAAAACCTCAATAGAATCTTCAGAATTTTCAACTGAAAATTTAATCATTGCTCCTTTAGATTTTCCTATCCAATTTCTTTGTATTTCTTTTAATGGATCTGGCCAGTCAATAATTTCTAATCCACTTAACAATCTTTCCGAATACTCAGAAATTCTTATACTCCATTGTCTCATTTTTTTTCTAACAACTTCATATCCTCCTCTCTGAGATAATCCATCAATTACTTCATCATTAGCTAGGACAGTTCCCAACTTGGGACACCAGTTTACGTCTGTTTCTGAAATATATGCTATTCTAAACTCTTGAAGAATATCTTCTTTTTCATGATCGTTAAAATCAACCCATTCATTATTGGCAAATTCTCTATCATAACCAATCACATAATCACTTCCTTTTTTTAAAAAACCTTCTTTTAAATCTTGAATAGATCTGGCTTTTTTTAATTTTTTATCGTACCAACTGTCAAATAATAGTGTAAACATCCATTGTGTCCACTTATAATAATTTTTTTCTGATGTTCTTAGTTCTCTTGACCAATCAAAAGAAAAACCCATTCTATCAAGCTGTTCCCTATATCTGTTAATATTTTCTTCAGTTGTTTTTTGAGGATGTTGTCCGGTTTGAATTGCATATTGTTCAGCTGGAAGACCAAACGAATCATAGCCCTGAGGATGTAATACATTAAACCCTTTATGCCTTTTATATCTTGAATAAATATCAGATGCAATATATCCGAGTGGATGACCTACATGTAATCCAGCACCGGAGGGATAAGGAAACATATCCAAAACATAAAATTTCTTTTTAGAGGAGTCAATCGAGACATTGTATATGCCCGATTCTTTCCAAAATTTTTGCCATTTTTTTTCAATATTTCTAAAGTCGTATTGCATTACTAGATGCAAAAGTAAGCTTAATGTTTTAATGGAAAAAAATTAAAAGAATACAATTAACTAGAATTCCTTTATTATTTTTACTCTATAAATTTTCATATTTTGACTAAATCAAAAAATAATAGATTTTTCTCAAACTATTTTCTTGTTATTGTAAGCTTATCAATAGTATTATTGTTTCTTAGTTCTTTTTTATTTACAGCGCTAAATTCTGAAAAAATTATCAATGAATTTAAAGAGAAAATACCTGTTGTTGTTTTTATCAAAAGTGAAAGTAAAAAAATTGAAATAATTCAGTTTGAAAAAAACTTAAATATCAATAACAATATTAAAAGTTTTGAATTTGTTTCAAAGGAGGATGCTGCATCTAGTTTATCTGAAGATCTTGGGGAGAATTTTATAGACTATCTTGGATATAATCCATTATATGACTCATATAATATTTTTTTTACGGCTGAAAATGTAAATACTATTTACATAGATCAATTAGTAAATGAATTTGAAAATGAAAATTTTATTCAGGAAGTTTCTTATGATTTACCGTTAATTGAATTAATCAATACAAATATTCAAGTTTTAAACAGATGGTTGGTTTTTCTCGGATCTGCTTTCTTTTTACTATCAATAATATTAATGAATAATACAATTAGACTTTCTGTTTATTCAAACAGACTAATTATTAAAACAATGCAATTAGTCGGTGCAACAAAGTCATTCATCAAAAAACCATTTATATTTAGACAATTAACATTAGGCTTATGCAGTTGGTTACTATCATCAATTATATTTTTAGGATTACTGTATTACTTGAAAAACAACTTTTATGATTTTTCTTTTAAAAATATTGCTGAGTCTCTTGCAATTTCAGGATTAATTTCATTTTTAGTGTGCATTATTATTTCATATGTGTCAACATCGATTATTACTGGAAAATTTATAAATTCAAAAATTGATAACCTGTACTGATGAGTAAAAAACAATTTGCATTTGGCAGAAGAAATTATAAGTTTATGTTTATTGGAATAGCAATTATCGCTTTAGGTTTTTTGTTAATGTCTGGCGGAGGTAGTGATGATCCTAATGTTTTTAATGAAGAGATATATAATTTTAGAAGGATTAGGTTGGCTCCTGCTCTTGTAATAATTGGTTTTGCTGTTGAAGTTTATGCTATTTTAACAAAACCTGAATAGTGGAAATAATCAAGTCTCTTCTTTTAGGAATTATTCAAGGACTTACTGAATTTTTACCAGTATCATCAAGTGGTCATCTAGAAATTTCAAAATTAATACTAGGATTCAATTACGAAAACACAAGTAGTCTTTTCTTTACCTTAGTTGTTCATCTAGCAACTGCATTAAGTGCAATTATTTATTTCAAAGATGATGTTATTTCAATTTTAAAAAGTGTTTTTACATTCAAAAAAGATGAAAATACTTTTTTTGCCCTAATGATAATTATTTCTATAATTCCTGCAGGATTAATTGGCTATCTTTTCGAAGATCAAATCAGCTCACTTTTTGACGGTAATTTGACACTCGTTGGGTTCATGCTAATAGTAACAGCTATTATATTATTCTTTTCTGACAGAGTAAGTGATAAGAAAAAAAAGATCAATTTTATGAGTTCTGTGATTATTGGAATATCACAAGCTTTTGCAATTCTGCCTGGAATATCAAGAAGTGGATCTACAATTGGTACATCGATTTTTCTAGGAATTGACAGAGGAATTGCTGCTAAATTTTCTTTTTTAATGGTTGTTCCTGTAATACTAGGTTCATCTTTAAAACTATTAGTGGACAATGAAATTAATTTAGAGCAGGATAATCTTATAAACTATACTTCTGGATTTATTGCAGCTCTTATTTCTGGATATTTTGCATGCAAGTGGATGATTGTTTTTGTTAAAAAAAGTAAATTAATTTATTTCTCAATATACTGCTTAATAGTTGGTATTCTTTCAATAGCTGTATCTAATCTCTATGGATAAAATAAATTATGACTCTCTAATTGAAGAGGGTGTTATTTTACCAATTTATAAACCACTCATGTGGACATCTTTCGATGTAGTAAAATTTGTTAGAAATTTACTAAAGAAAACATATAACTTAAAAAAAATCAAGGTTGGTCATGCGGGTACTCTAGATCCATTAGCTACTGGAATACTTGTACTATGCATAGGAAAAAAAACTAAAGAAATAAACAAGATTCAAGAAGAGAATAAAATTTATTTAGCAACAATAAAAGTTGGAGAATCAACACCATCCTATGATAGAGAAACTGAAATAGATAATACATATCCTACATCACACATAAATGAAGAACTCATAATTGATTCAATTAAATCTTTTAGAGGTAAATCTGAACAGACCCCACCAATTTTTTCTGCATTAAAGATTGATGGAAAAAGATCCTATGAACTCGCAAGGAAAGGTGAAAAAATAATTCCAAAAAAAAGAGAAATTGAAATTTTTAAATTTAATTTATTGAATTTTAAAAATTTAGAAATTGACTGTGAAATAGAGTGTTCAAAGGGAACATATATCAGAAGTATTGCCAGTGATATGGGTAAAAAACTTAATTCTGGAGCGTATTTAAAATATTTAGAAAGATATTCAGTGGGGGAATATTCAATTAAAAATTGCTTACAGATTGATGAAATAAAAGACTTATTATCCCTTCAATAAATCAAGAAAATTTTTTCTCGAAATATTTTCTCCTCCTAAACTTCTTAAGTGTTCCGATGGAACCTGACAATCAATAAACTTATATTGGTTTTTTTTAAGCTCTTTAACCAAATAGTATAAAGCAACTTTACTAGAGTTTGATGACTTTGAAAACATACTTTCACCACAAAAGATATCACCAAGATCAATTCCATATAGGCCACCTACAATTTCATCATCATCCCAAACCTCTACTGAAATAACCTTACCAGTTTTGTGTAATTGTGTAAATGAATCTATTAGTCCCTTTGTAATCCATGTTCCATTTTGACCAATTCTTTTAATGTTTGCACATGAATTTATGACAAATTCAAAGTCTTTATTGAACGTAACTTTATAGTTGGTTTTTCTCAAGAAAGCTTTAAAACTCTTTGATACTTTAAGTTTATCAAGAAATAAAACCATTCTAGGATCTGGGCTCCACCAGGCTAAACTTTCATCAGACTCAAACCAAGGAAAAATACCTTCTTTGTAAGCTTTAAATATCCTATCGGGGTGTAAATCACCTCCAAATGCTACAATACCAATTTCATCAGCATCATTTGGAGAAGGAAACTCAAAACTTTCACCAAGTATCACAATACTTAAAATGGTAAATCATCTGGCTCATTGGTAGATGAGTCAGGTATATTTAAATCTTCCTTTGTTGGTAATGGTGGTAATTGAGATTCAAATTCATCTACAACTTTCTCTATTCTCCACCCTTGAATTGAATTAAAGTATTTTAATTCTCCTTGTTGGTTAGTCCATTCTCTCCCTCTTAAATTTATATCAATTTTCACGAAATCATCAGCTTGAAATGAATCCAATAAACTAGTCCTATCTTGGATAAATTCTATTAATATATTTTGGGGATATTGTTCTTGAGTAGTGATAACAATTTCTCTTTTACGAAAGCCGTTAGATCCGTATTCTTTAGTTTCACCAATTAATTTAATTTTTCCAGAAATGTTCATTTTATATTACTATTTATTTTTAATGCTAAATTTTCAAAATCCTTTTTTTCTAATTGAATATTTTTTGAAAAGTCCATATCAGACATTGAGTTCAAAGGTATCAAATGAACGTGAACATGTGGAACTTCAAGTCCTACGACAGAAAGGGCAACTCTTTTGCAAGTTACACTTTTCTCAAGGCCATTTGCAACTTTTTTAGAGAAGTTCATAAGCTTATTATACTCAACATCATTTAAATCAAATAAATAATCAACTTCTCTTTTTAAAATACATAAGGTATGACCAAATGAATTTGGGTTAATATCTAAAAAAGCAAGACAGTCGTCATCTTCGTAAACTTTATAACATGGAATGCTACCATCGACTATTTTAGAAAAAATTGATGCCAATTAATTATCTTGATATTGAAATAATTTCGAATTTAATAACTCCGTTAGGAACAGAAATTTCCGTTATATCTCCCTTGGTTTTACCCAACAGGCCTTTTCCAATAGGTGAGTTTACAGAAATTTTACCTTCTCTTAAATTAGCTTCACTTTCAGCAACTAATTGGTACTCAAGTTCCATATTATTAATCAAATTCTTGATTTTAACTTTCGATAAGACAAGTATTTTTGAAGAATCTAACTGAGATTCATCAATCAATCTTGCATTCGCTAGAGTTTCTTCGAGTTTAGAAATTTTTAACTCAAGAAGACCTTGCGCCTCTTTAGCTGCATCATACTCAGCATTCTCGCTTAAATCACCTTTATCTCTAGCCTCTGCAATAGCTTTTGAAGCCAAGGGTCTCTCAACATCTTTAAGCTGATTAAGCTCACCTCTGAGGTTTTTTAAACCTTCTTTTGTGTAATATGAAAAACTCATAATATATAGAAAAAAAAAGTCCTTCTGAAGGACTAAACAAATATACAAATTTTAAAAAAATCAGCATTTTTAGTAATTTAAGATATGATTAAAAGAATAAGTTTAATCTTATTTATCTTTTTATTTAATTTTTGTGAAAAACAAGATGAAAATATAAATCCATTTATCCCAGATGTAAGTTTTGAAAAAACTATAAACCTTAGCCTACCAAACTATGACAACTTAAATTATAATGGAGGATCTTACTTCTTACAAAATGTTGGAGTAAAAGGAGTTATCCTATTTAATTTAAATAATTCAATCTTAGCTTGGGAAGCTAGTTGTCCAAATGAAAAACCATCTAATTGCTCAACAATGGAAATTCAAGGACTACAAGCAGAATGTCAATGTAATTTTAATCTATACAGTTTAGCAAATGGTCAACCTTTAAAAATAAACACAAGTAATTCTTATCCAATGGTAGCTTATTTTACACAAAAAAGCGGCAACTCATTGAGAATATACAACTGAGTTACCGCTTATTAATAATACTAAACTAAAACTTAAAACTGATAGTTAATTCCTACTGAAATGTTTCTACCCATTTCATGAATTCCCATAGTTTTTAATCTTGACATGTGATCGAAATAAAGCTTATCTGTTAAGTTATTTATCGACCATCCTATCTTTAAATCATTTGATAAAAACTCTACATCATATGTACCAGAAAGATTTAAAAGAAAATAAGAATCTGTTTTTGTTTCAAATTGTGCAACATTTTCCTTTTTTCCTTTTAAAACTGCCTCTAATTCAAACGAACTATTATTAAATTCCAAATTAAAAGATTGTTTTAATGAAAGTGGAGCAATAAAAGGTAGAACATCACTATTTGATTTTTCACCTCTTAAAAACTCTAAAGAAGTTTCATATGATAACCAATCTAAAGAAGATTGTCTGTTATAATACAACTCTCCACCAAAAATATTTGCATCATCTTGAACGTAACTATAAACAGGAAATTCATCCATTTCTTCACCAGTAGGGTTTAAATAAATATAATCTTTAAGTGAATTCGCAAATAAATCAAATCCAAATTCAGAATTTGAACCAAATGTTGAAATTGAGAAGTCTATTTGACTACTTTTTTCTTCACTTAAATTTTGATTACCAACATAGTACCTCGAAGTTCCATGATGAACTCCGTCTGCAAATAGTTCAGAAAGATTAGGAGCTCTATATCCTGAAGAAAAATTAAGTCTAAGTATACCTGAATTACCTAAATCGGTTTTTAAACCTAATGAAGTAGTTAAACTATTGTATGTTTCATCAAACTGACTTTTCTGAATTCTTCTATAATCTGTTCTCAATCCAATCATTAAATCCCATACTTTTCCATGGAAATGAGCAAGACCAAATAAACCAAAATCATTTTTAGAAGCATCAGGCAATAATTCTTCTTCACCATAATTTATATTGTCTTGAAACTGTAAAGATGATCCAAAAACAAATTCAGTTTTCTCAGAGCTAGAAATTAAATATTTCAAATCTATGCTTGTGTTTTTTAATTCAGCAGCTAAGTGGGCACCTTCACCATCGTGATCATCATGATCTTCATCATGATCTTCATCATGATCATCATCACCATGATCGTCGTCATCTCCGTGATCATCATGATCATCATGCTCTTCGCCATGTCCGCCAAATTCTTTTCTATCATTTATTGTGTGACCTACTGTGATTTCAAGCTCAGATTTATTATTAAAAATAAAAGTATTTTTCCATGAAATTAGAGTGTTCTCAAGAGCCTGAAACTCTGGTTCCTCATCTTCATGATCTTCATCATGATCCTCATCATGATCGTCATCATCTTCGTGGTCATCATCTCCATGCTCATCGTGATCATCATGCTCTTCACCGTGAGGAATTCCAATATTAGTTTCAGAGTAATTTAACCTTAACTCAGAAATGAATTTGTCTGAACTGTAACCAAGTGCAGCTTTAAAGTCAGTGTTTTCAAAAAAAGTATTTTCAACTTCTCCTTCAGGTGTACTAAAGTTTCCATTATCTACATAACTTCCTTGAACTATGTAGTTAATTCCACCAACAGATCCTTTTAAACCAAGGTTATTAGTAAAACCATTAAAATTAGAGTTAAATAAACTACCAAACTCAACTTGGGGATTACCATCAATAAAACTATCAGGTGAAACATAGATAACACCTCCAATCGCATCACTACCATAAAGCACTGACATTGGACCTTTTATAACTTCGACAGATTGAGTTCCAAAGGGGTTAATTTCAATACCATGTTCTTCACCCCATTGTCCATTCTCAAATCTTATATTTTGTGTAAATGTTACAACTCTGTTTCCAGAAAGACCTCTAATTACAGGTTTTAAAATTCCTGGACCAGTAGTAATTGCTGATAATCCAGGAATTTTATCAAATGATAAAACAGGATTATTTGATAAATTGATATCATTCAATGAAAGTTTATTAACTCTCATTACGTTATTTTTAAGTGATTCTTTAAAGGGAGTTGATACTACAACTTCCTGTAGACTCACAGGTATAATTGTATCTTTTTCAACTTCTTGAGAAAAAGATTGATTTGTATTAAGTGTAAATAGTATAACAAGTATACTTAGTATATATTTTTTCATTTTTAATTAATTTGATTTTTAGTAATAAAGTTTGTTTGCTACACTACTGTAGGTGGACCTCTATTACTTTTAAAATCAAGATTAATTTTTATGAAATTTATGTAGAATTGAGTTTCTTCTTTTTTCGGGTGTGTATTAGTTTTTTGAATGACTGTACATTCTTCAGCATAGTCAAACTCATTAATTAAAAAATCACAAGTTAAGCAGTCATATTCATGTTCATGAAAATGTAACGAGGACTCATTACATACTTTATGATTACCATCAAGCACATGTGTTATGCCATAAATTGTCGGTAATAATACTACTAGATTAAGAAATAATGCAATTAATTTAATCACTAATCAAATATATGAATTTAGAATCTTAACTGAATACCTGCTAAAAAATTTCTTGTTGCTTGAGGATAGTACCCTGTTCCCTCGATAGTTGTGACTCTGTTAGGATCAGACCAGGTATCATCATATGTGTAGTAATAACCATTGGAAACATACTCAACATTAAAAACATTATTAACTAATAATGAGAATGTAATAGAATCAAACACATAAGTATTATCGAATGCATGTGAGAAATTCAAATCATTAACAAAGTAACTATTCAATAAAGAAAATTCAGAATCAGTATTTGACATATATTGTTTACCAACATACTTTGACAGTAATGATAAACTTGAATTATCACTAATAGCATATATTAATGCATTGGAAGCCACAAAATCTGGTGAAAAAGAAATATTTGTGTTACCAAAATCAACTAATTGTCCATTAAAATTTGATATAATAGATTTATTTTTATTTGAACTGAATGATAAGCTTGTGTTAAGATCAAATAAATTATTAATTGAATAAAAAGATTCAATTTCTAGTCCTAATCGATGACTTGAACCGCTATTATTTCTTATAGGATTTCCAACATCATCAAGTGTACCAGTCAAAACTAACTGATCATTGTAGATCATTAAATATGAATTAACATTCAATGTTATGTTTTCATTTCTGTATCTCCAACCAATTTCAAAATCATCAAGCTGTTCAGATTTTACGTTATTATTGTTTTCATAATCAGTTCTGTTGGGTTCCCTGTTTGCTCTTGAGTAAGATGAATACAGAATTGAATTGGAATTTAATTTATAAGAAACTCCAAATTTTGGATTGAAAAAATTATGTTTTTTGTTTAATAACATTTCAATTAAATCAGAAGTAGTTCCACTAGTTGTATATTTTACATTCCGAAATTGTAGATCACCAAATAATTCAAAATTATTGATCGAATAAACAACTTTAGTAAAAAAACTTAAGTCATTTTTTTTACCATTTCCATTATAATATCGATCTCTAATTTTTCCATCTGCACTAAAAGTTCTAGCCCATATCACTTCACCAAAATGATCTCCATCATAATCACTAAAAGAACCATTGAAAATAAAATCTAGATTATCACTCTTATAGTTAGTTGAAAAATTCAATACATAAAAATCATTATCTAACCATCTTCTACGTATAATATCGGTTGTACCTAATATATTTCCATTAGAATCTAAGTCAGAACCTACGATACCGCTATAACCGTCAACTGAATCATCTTCTCTGTACTGCTCAAAATAACCTCTTCCGTCAGTATAATTTAGACTTAGATTGGTTGACCAATTATCATCAATAGTTTCGTTCCAATGCAACTGAAAATGATCCTGCTTATAATTATCAATCTCGTTTTCGTAAGTATAGGGATTTTGTCTTCTGTTCTCTTTTATCTGATCACTTGTTACACCAAACCAAGCTTGATATCCTCTTTCATGACCTCCAAAAGTTAATGCTTTAATTAATGTATTTTCATCACTATATGATCCTTGAATAAAATAAGATTTTAAGTCGGAAAAGGCTCTGTCAACATATCCATCAGAGTTTATTTTGGACAATCTACCACTTAATTCAAAATTATTGATCAAACCAGTACTGAACTTAATCGTATTTTTAAAAGTATTATAACTTCCAAATGAGCTTGAAATCTCCGTAAATGGATTCTCACTAAAGCTATCTGTTAGAATATTAATACTAGCACCAAAAGCCCCTGAGCCATTTGTTGATGTTCCAACTCCTCTCTGTAATTGCAAACTTTCAACTGATGAAGAAAAATCAGGTAAATTCACCCAGTATGTACCATGAGATTCTGCATCATTAAATGGAATTCCGTTTATTGTAATGTTTGTGGCTTGAGGACTTACTCCTCGAACTCTTATTCCAGTATATCCAATTCCAGCACCGGCGTCAGAAGTTGTAACAACAGATGGGAGATATTTGAGCAAAATTGGTAAATCTTGACCTAAATTTCTTTTTTCATATTGTTCTCTTTTTACATTTGAAAATGTAATAGGTGATGAAAATTTCGCCCTTAAAGCCTTAACAATAACTTCGTTTAAGTTTTGTGGAGTACCCTGAAGGGTATCCATAGTTTGTTGTTGTGAAAATGATAGATTTGATATAATAAATACCGTTAATAATAATTTCTTCATAAAATTTAATTAACGAGATTCTATAGTTGAGTAGCATTATCCCTTACAAAAATTACTTTGTCAGGTTCAATGGGTATAATCTCAGCCTTAGCACCCCAATTAGATTACAATATTAATTAATTTATCAATAATTTCAATTGACTTTAACTTTCTTTCTAAAAAAGAGCCATTAATTAAATTATATGTTTTATTGTGTTTTTCTAATGTTTTTTTAAAATATTCAAAGATTTCTTTTCTCTCATTTGGCTTATCTCTTAAATCATCCTTTACCCATGGAATATCCACATCCATCAGAAGATATAGATCGTATTTGTTTTTTATAGCATATTCATTAATTAGATGATCACATTTATCGAAGTATATTTCAGAGTATATTTTAGTAGTCAGTAAATCTGTATCACAAAAAAGAATTGAATTACATTTTTTTGAGGCTTCATTTTCTAATCTTATTTGACCTTTAGCTATGGAAATCAAATCATCATAGGAACATATTTCTTGATTTAAATCATATTTCTTTTGAAGATACTCTCTTGCATACTCTTCAACATAAATGGAATTATAATGATCAGCTAATTCTTTTGCAAGAGTTGACTTACCTGTAGATTCAGGACCAAAAAGAACAACCTTTATGCAGTTTGAATTTGTTTGTTGTAAAGTTCTTTCCATTTTATGTATCCAGCAATAGCAATTATTGTAAATATAAAATATTGAATACTAGTAAATGCTAAACCTTTATGTAAATAAAGAGGGACTGAAATTATATTACCAACTATCCAAAAAATCCAACTTTCAACTTTTCTCTTTGCCATTAACCACATTGCTGCGAAAAATATTGCTGTCGTCAAGATATCAATATATGAAACAATGGTTTCCCATTTGTCAAAAAATGTATACACTAAAGAAACAAAAACAGAAGATGAAATAAACAATAAAACAACTATTCTGATATCAGAATTAGAAACTTTTGAGATTGGAGATACAGTATTATTTGTCCCTTTAAGCCAAAAATACCAACCATAAATACTCATAATAAAGTAATAAGCATTTATAATCATATCACCCAATAGTGACCACTTAAGTAGTAGGTATACAAAGATTGAGGTATTAATCATACCTGTTGGAAATACTAGAATGTTATTGTTTTTTGAAAACCAGACTGAAAGGAAACCAAAAAAAACTGCAATAATTTCTAAACTAATATCAATATTAGAATATTGCGAATATTGAAAAAATAATTGATCAAGAAAGTCCATCATCAATAAAAACTTTAGAACAAATATATTCTTTGTTTATTTGAAATTTACATATAAGATTGGTTATCGATCCGTCAATATCAACATAAGCATTTGCTAAATTATTTTTAATATCAATTGTTGAGATAAAAATTTGATCTTTAAAATTAATTCCAGGATATTGACATAATTTATAAATAGCTTCTTTCAAAGTCCAAATCAAGGTTATGTCAGAAATATTTTCCATACTTATATTTTTTATATCTGTTTGATTTAAAAACTTATGTTTAATATTTAGTATCTGTTTTCTTTTTGTTTCTATGTCTACTCCACATGATTGATTTGACAAAAGCAGTGTGACATAATTTTTACAATGACTAATTGAAATAAATTTTCCAGATTTTAATTTTGGTGCCCCAAATTCATTATAAGAAAGATCATTTGGGTCTAATTTACATAACCTAAGAAGTAATCTTGAGCATAAAAACTCAAGTGCTTTTTTAGAATTCTTTCTTTTTGCAAGAATTTCTAACTCATAGTTTGTGAGATTAAGCTTTGAACGAAAGAAATTAATATCCTCAGAACAATGCCAAATTAAGTGAGTATATAATGAATCGTCAGATGAATATGAAAGTGGCATTTAAGCCGAAAATAAAAAAAAATAGAGGTTTTAAGAAACTGGATCTACGGAAACGTAAGACTTATTGTCTTTTTTCTTAGTAAATTTTACAACTCCATCAATTTTAGCATGAAGAGTATGATCTTTACCTAAGTAAACATTATCACCTGCCTTGTGTTTAGTGCCTCTTTGTCTAACTATAATATTACCAGCAATAACACTTTGTCCTCCGAAGATTTTAACTCCAAGTCGTTTCGATTCTGATTCTCTACCGTTCTTAGAACTACCTACACCTTTTTTATGAGCCATTTCTTTTTACTTTTTAGTTGATTTAGCTGCTGATTTCTTCGCAGCAGGTTTTTTTGTAGCTGCTTTTTTTGCAACTGGCTTCTTAGCCTCAGCTTTGACATCTGCTTTTTTGACTGCAGATTTTTCATTTACCTTTTCAATAAGAATTTCTGTTAAAGCCTGTCTGTGACCATTTTTAACTTGATATCCTTTTCTTCTTTTTTTCTTGAACACAATAACTTTATTGTCCTTAACATGTTGTAAAATCTTTGCTTGAATCGAGGCACCTTTAACAGTCGGAGTTCCAATAGTTACTTTAGAGCCATTATCTAATAATAGAACATTATCAAAAGTGACTTTCGAACCTTCCTTACCTTCTAATCTGTGTACAAACAATTTTGAATCTTTTTCAACTTTGAATTGCTTTCCTGAAATTTCAACTATTGCGTTCATAATTTTAAGCGTGTGCAAATATACAAGGAATACAATAATATCCCAATATTTTCTTTTTTTTTAAATCATAACATTTTGTTAACTATTTTATTTAAAATTATTATTAACTTATGTAGTTAAAATCATAATATGAAAAAGGTTCTTTTTACTCTAATAACTTTAATTTCTTTAAATGTAAATTCTCAGTCAATTGATTATGAATTATATACACTAGATAACGGACTTGATGTTATTTTACATCAGGAAAATAGCTCACCTGTTGTAACAGTTTCAGTTATGTATCATGTTGGAGCAAAAGACGAAATTGAAGGTAGAACAGGATTTGCACATTTCTTTGAACACTTACTTTTTGAAGGAACAAAAAATATTGAAAGAGGAAAATGGTTTGATATAGTTTCATCAAACGGTGGATCAAATAATGCAAATACATCACATGATAGAACTTATTATTACGAAACATTTCCTTCAAACAGTTTGGAATTAGGTTTATGGATGGAAAGTGAGAGAATGCTCCACCCAATAATTAACCAAATTGGGGTTGATACTCAAAATGAGGTTGTTAAAGAAGAGAAAAGACAAAGAATTGATAATGCCCCATACGGTGCGCTCATCTATGGAACTGCTGTAGACCCTTATTTGTATCCAAAACATCCATATGGAAGATCTGTAATTGGAAGTATGGAAGATCTTGATGCAGCTACATTACAAGAATTCATTGATTTTAACAACAAATGGAATAATCCCAATAATGCAGTTTTAGTTGTTGCTGGAGATATAGAAATTGAAAAAACTAAAAATCTTATTGAAGCATATTTTGGAGATATTCCTAACAATGGAGAGGTTCCTGTAAGAGAAACTGTAGTTGAAGACCCAATTAGTGAAACAATCAAGTTAACTGAATACGACAGTAATATACAGATACCAGCTAAAGCTTTTCTATACAGAACACCAGGTATGACAGATAGAGATTCATATGTGCTACAATATATTTCTGCAGTATTAAGTGGTGGAAAAAGCTCAAGAATGGTAAAAAGAATGAAAGATGATGAAAAAATTGCTTTGGAAGTTATTGCATTCAATCAACCACAACAAGATTATGGTAAATATTTAATGGTTGCTCTTCCTGTTGGGGAAACTTCATTAGAAAAGCTTAGCACAACCATGGATGAAGAAATAGAAAAAATAAAATCAGATCTTATTTCAGAAAGAGAATT
>SGZB01000050.1 GCA_004321735.1 Flavobacteriales bacterium
TTACTAAATAGAAAGAAACTTAGAAGAAGGGATTATATATTAAGATTAACTCTTTTTGTAATGGTTATATATAATTCGTTTTATTGGGGATGGGGTTTCAATTATCAGTACCCAATCAACAGCAAACAAACAACACTTGATTACAATAACTCCGATTTAAAGGAAACTTTAGATTACTACCTCAAAAAAACTAACCAATATCATTTACAAATAACAAAGTCAAAAAACAAAACAGTAAAGACTGATTTAACTTTTAATGAAATATGTTTTCTAGAACACCCTTATTGATTTCACTTAGTTTGAGTTTTAAATAATCACTATCCGAATATTGAAGTTCTGAAATTATATATTGCAAAGCCAAAAGGCTACCTGAGTATTTAATAAAATTATTCTTGTTAGATATTGTTGATTTTATTGCATAGTAGTTCGCTTCACTTTCACTTGAATAACCTATTTGATGTGCAATTTCGTGAGAAATTGTTGTAGGTAATGAAATTACAGGAATATTATAGTTTACATTAGATTCTAATGTAATTGGATTAATATATCCAGTAAATCCGAGATATGAAATAATTTCTGAGAAATATGATTTATTTACTTTAAAATCTTTGAATTGTGTATTGCGAGTAAAATAATTCATACACATTTCACTTATTTCATTAAAAGTTAAATCAGTCTTTACAGTTTTGTTTTTTGACTTTGTTATTTGTAAATGATATTGGTTCGTTTTTTTAAGGTAGTAATCTAAAGTTTCCTTTAAATCAGAGTTGTTGTAATCAAGTGTTGTTTGTTTGCTGTTGATTGGGTACTGATAATTGAAACCCCAACTCCAATAAAATGAATTATATATAACCATAACAAAAAGAGTTAATCTTAATATATAATCCCTTCTTCTAAGTTTGTTTCTTTTTAGTAAAAAATAAAAAAATATGAATAACAATATTAGATATAACAAATCACCAAAATTGAGAGATGATATTTTGGTTAATTTAGATAATAAGTTATACCATAACTCATATAATGTTCTATATATCGGATTAAATTCACCAACATAGTTATTAACTAAAAAAAAAGTAAGTATGAATAAAAAGATTACTTTAATTACAAATAATCTTCTTAAAACTTTATGCATTATTGTTGACTTACTATTTCAACCTCAAAAATTAAATTTGATTTTGCAGGTATTCCTCTTGATTCTGTCTCTCCATAAGCAAGGTAGTAGGGCAGAAAAAGTGTTGCTTTATCGCCAACGCTCAAAAGTTTTAATCCTTCTTTAAATCCACTAATCATCATATCCTTAGGTCCAACTTTTGCTTCAATTGGATTATACCCTCCAGAGCTCTTTCTTTGAGCATTAACTTTGTTATATGCTTCAGCAACTTTTAAAATTGATGTGTCAAGAAGAGTTCCATCTTCAAAATAGACTGCATAGTGTGTTAAAATTGTTTTTTCCTCATCAACTTTTTCTCCATTTCCTTTTTCATTTATGAAATATTTTAAGCCTGTTTCGGTCTCTTTTGAATCCTTTTTTAGTTTAGCATGAGTTTTGGAAACGTCATCTTTGAGTTTTTTGAATTTTTTTTCCTCATCCTTTTTTCTTTGCTCTTCCTCTTTAAAGTGATTTGAAAATATTTTGGATGCATTAAATTTTTCAGCTCCTTTGCCATTTCTTTCAATAGAAATATTTAGTATTGAGTCGCCTTGTTCAATGGTATCAACTATATCTTGGCCTGTAACAACTTTTCCAAAAACAGTGTGAAGTCCATCTAGCCAAGGTGTTTCCTTATGAGTGATGAAAAATTGACTTCCATTTGTTCCTGGCCCCGCATTAGCCATTGATAATATTCCAGCAGAATCATGTTTTAATTCTTCCACAATTTCATCTTTGAACGAATATCCTGGCGAACCTGATCCAGTTCCTGTTGGATCGCCTCCTTGAATCATGAAATCAGAAATAACTCTGTGGAAGGTAATTCCATTATAGTATTTCTTGTTTTTGTATTCATCTGAAACTTCTTTATTTGATCCTTCACTTAGTGATACAAAATTTGCAACAGTAACTGGTGTTTGTTGAAAATACAGTTCAGTTTTTATTGTTCCCTTGTTTGTATCTATCAATGCAAACATTGTTGAGTTATCTTTTTTTTGTGACATATTACATGAAATGTTAAGTGTTAATATTGTTAATAGTAAAAATTTAATTCTCATAATTTTAAACTTGAAATTCTTTAATTTTTTCTTTGAATAATTCTATTGCTTCTTTAATAGAACCAATAAATTTTCCACCAGCTGCATTTATGTGACCTCCTCCCTCGAAATATTGTTCTGCGAATTTATTACATGGGAAATCTATTTTTGATCTGAAAGATATTTTTATTAAATCCTCTTGATCAATATCTTCAATAAACATTGCAGTAAAATTAATGTTAGATAAAGTTAATCCGTAATTAACTATTCCCTCGGAATCACCCTTCTGATAATTCGATTCTAGTAAATCTTTTTTAGAAAGATGCATGAAGGAGGTGTTATGATTATTTAGCACTTTTAAACTCCCTAAAGCTTTACCTAGAACTATGAGCTTGCTTTCAGTTGAGTTATTATAGACGTTGTTATAAATCTCAGATTGATCAATTTTCTTTTTTAATAGATAAGAAATAATTTCATATGTCTTACTAGTGACTCCGTTATATTGGAAGCATCCAGTGTCAGTCATCATTCCAAGATAAAGACATGATGCAATTTTTTTATCAATAATTGATTTATCTCCAAGACCATCAATTAAATTATATACTAATTCACAAGTGGAACTTATACTGGGTTCAGAAAATTGAATTTTAGCATAGCTTTCAGGATTTTGATGATGGTCAATCATTATAAAATTTTTATCTAAGTCTAGATGATTAAAAATTTCACCACATCTATTAAGCGAATTAAAGTCTAAAGTAAATATTAAGTCAGATTCTTTGATTTTTTTGATTCCACTTTCAGCATTATCTTCAAAAATTAACAATTCATCAATTCCTGCTGCCCAATTTAAAAATGATGGGTGGTTATTGGGTGTGATTATAGTTGATTTAATATTTATTTTATTTAAATAGTGAAATAGAGCTAAAGAGCTACCTATTGCATCACCATCTGGATTGTTGTGGGTAACAATAATGATGTTTTTAGCTTCTTTAAATAGCTTTCTTAATTCATTTATTTTTTCCTGCATAATGATGGGCTAAGATAATCATTACTTTAAGAAGATTTTACTCATTAATGATTTCATTTTACTAAATTTATAATCAAATTTTAAGCCATTGAAGTTTAATTTATTTAAGATTAGAAAAAACAAAAAATTCAACTATTCTCCTCGTTACTCTAAATCTGAGAATCAGTCCAATACATATGAGCTCGATTCAATGTATGTTAAGGGTAGAACCAGAAGTGTTTACGATAAGTCTAATAATTGGAAAGAAGCTCGAATTCATGCTCGTAACAGGTCTAATTCCTCTTTCTCTAAAACAGTAATTTTTATTGTTCTTATTTTAACTTTAATTTTTCTGTATATTATAGATTTTGATCTTTCAATTTTTTTAAATGCCTAGCATAAAACATTTAGATAGCGATGTTGTAAATAAAATTGCAGCAGGTGAGGTTGTACAAAGACCAGCCTCTGCTCTAAAAGAATTGGTTGAAAACTCCATTGATGCAGGATCAACAAAAATTGATATTAATATTCTTGATTCAGGAAAAACACTGATAGAGGTAAGTGATAACGGAAAAGGAATGTCAAAAGATGATTTAGAATTATGTTATTTAAAGCATACCACATCTAAAATATCTAACCAAGAAGATCTATTTAAGTTAACTACTAAAGGTTTTAGGGGTGAAGCTATTTCAAGTATTTGCTCAGTATCAAAGTTTAAGATATCATCTTCTGATTTTGATAATTTACGAAATGTACTTTCAATTGAAAATGGAAAAATTATTAATTCGTATGAAGAATCTGGCCTTAAAGGAACAACTATTTCAGTAAGTAATCTTTTCTATAATGTTCCTGCAAGAAGAAAGTTTTTAAAAAGTGACAATGTTGAATTAAGACACTTAGTCAATGAGTTTATCAGAATTTCAATTCCTCATCATGATGTATCCTTTTCTTTTAAACACAATGGAAATTTACTTTATCTTCTAAATCCATCAAATTTAAAGGAAAGAATTGTAAGAATATTTGGTAATAATATAAATAATAAGCTCGTTGAAATAAGTGAATCTACTGAGATTGGTAAAATTTCTGGTTTTATTTTTAAATCTGAATTTTTAAATAAATCAAGAAAAAATCAATTTTTATTCGTCAATAACAGATATATAAAGAGTTCTTATCTAAATCATTCAATTTCAAAAGCTTATGAAGGGTTGATTAAGCCAGAATATAACCCGGGATACTTTATTTTTTTTGAAATACCTGAAGATTCTATTGATATTAATGTGCATCCAACTAAGACTGAAGTTAAGTTTGAAAATGAGAGTTCTCTATATGCTATTCTTAATTCATCTGTAAGACATAGTCTTGGAAAGTTTAATGTCATTCCTAATATAGATTTTTCGGACGATATCAATTTATCTAATTTGAGTTCTGAATCTAATATCAAACCTCCAAATATTTCATTTTCATCTGATTTTAATCCTTTTAGTGATATAGAGGTTAATATTGATGATGGAAATGAAAAAAATGATGATAGATTGTTTAATTCAAATCTTAACAATATTTCTGAGAACAGTAATTTTAATAACGCACATGATTATTTTTCTATTTCAGATAAATACATTGTTACAAAAACAAAATCAAATCTTATTTTAATTAATATAAAGAGAGCGAGATATAGAGTTCTTTATGAGCGTTTTTTAACTGAAATTTCTTCTGAACATAATAATTCTCAAAAGTTGATGTTTCCTATTGTTTTGAATTTCGACAGAGAAGAATTAGCAATATTAAATGAAATTAAAATACAGCTTTCTCATATTGGATTCGATTTCCTAACATTTGGAGAAGAAAAGATTGAGATAAACGGAATAAATCCTTTGTTCGAAACTCAAAAGATAAATTTACTTTTTAATGAGTTTATTGAAAATAAAATATTAGAGGTTCCCTCATCTTCATCAAGCATTAATGATCATCTATCAGTACTAATGGCTAAATCAAAATCCTTGAAAAGTAAAGCCATATTAAATTACTCTGAACAGGAAGAGCTAGTTAATCAATTGTTTGCGTGTAAGAAACCCGAACTATGTCCTGATGGAAAAATAACTTTTCATACATTAACTAATGATGTAATAGAAAAATTTTTTAAATGAGATCAACGCCTAAAATTTTAATTCACTTAATTGCTATTAATGTTATTTTTTTTATTGGAACACAGTTTTCATATGACTTAAGTAATGATTTACTTTCATTGCACTATTTTGAGAATGATAAGTTTGTTTTTCATCAGGTTTTATCTCACATGTTTATGCACGGTAGTACTTTGCATTTATTTTTTAACATGTTTGCTTTGTGGATGTTCGGTTCACCTCTAGTTCAGATGTGGGGTAATAACAAATTTTTGTTTT
Organism: Flavobacteriales bacterium; assembly: GCA_004321735.1. Taxonomy (GTDB): domain Bacteria; phylum Bacteroidota; class Bacteroidia; order Flavobacteriales; family Flavobacteriaceae; genus Eutrophosalina; species Eutrophosalina marina. The sequence goes on from SGZB01000050.1 coordinate 5,593, forward strand.
TTTATTTTTCATCAGGTATTGGAGCTGCAATGATTCAATTATTAGCTTATTATTTAAATGTAAATTCCGTAACCAATGATTTATTAGCAAATGGAGTGAGTTCTGAAGAAATACAAAATTTATTAATATCAGGTTCTTATAATACTGGAATAATTGAGTTTGTTTCTGAAAAAAGATTAAGTTCAATGTATTATGATTTTAATTCAGTTATGGTTGGTGCATCCGGAGCAATTTACGGTATAGTGGTTGCATTTGCGTTTTTGTTTCCAAATTCTAAGTTGATGTTATTAATTCCGCCAGTTCCTATCAAAGCAAAATATCTTGTTCCATTACTAATATTAGGCGATTTATTTTTTGGTTTTACCTCTGCTTCAATTGGAAATATTGCTCATTTTGCTCACATCGGAGGTGCAATCACTGGTTTTTTGATGATGTGGTATTGGAAAAGAAATCAATTCAATAGAAATAGATGGAATTAAAAGATAAATTAAAATATAGTTTATCCGTTATGGGTCAATTACAAAAGCTAATTGTGATAAATATTATATTTTTTATAATACCGTTACTTTTAAATACTTTTTTGTGGCTATTTGAGCTTAAAGACATAAGCATACTAGATTACTTTGTGGTCGAGGCAGATTTGATGTCTCTGATATTTAAGCCTTGGTCTTTGATTACTTATGGTTTTTTGCATGGAAGTTTCAGTCATTTATTTTGGAACATGATAATGTTATTCTATTTTGGAAATATTCTTGTTAATTATTTTGGTGATAAACGACTTTTGAATGTTTTTTTTAATGGAATATTGTTTGGAGGAATTATTTATATAATTAGTTATAATTTATTTCCCGTTTTTACAGGAGTTTCTTCAAAAATGATAGGTTCTTCAGCTGGAGTAATGGCTATTCTTTTTTATATTACATCATATAATCCAAATCATACAATAAGATTCTTCTTTATTAATATAAAGTTGCTTTATATTGCTGTTTTTCTATTACTTATGGATATTATTCAGATA
>SGZB01000051.1 GCA_004321735.1 Flavobacteriales bacterium
TTATTATAATAATTTTTAGCAGATTGTAAATCTCCTTCGTTGTAATAAAACTCTCCCATTGAATCGTATGAATTATATCCGCCAGAGTGAAGATTTATATAATCTTCAAAGAGAGATTTAGCTTTTTCTTTATCTCCTTTATTATAATAAAAATATCCCAATACATTAGTGATTGGTGCAATCATGTAAGAGTGATTCCCAGTGACTGCTAAAGATTCACTTTCACCAACACCATCTCTAATCTCGGATAATAATGATTCCATTTCTCTGATTTTATTTTCTAGTCCTGGAATTGTAAAAGAATAATAATAATGAATTAATTTTCCTTTAGGTTCTATTGCTCTCATCTCAGCCCATTTGTCATGAGCACCTGGACCAAGTAAGGGCCACCATCTCGATTTTCTTGGAAGATCTAATAATGAAACAAATAATTTTGATGTATCGTTATTATCAGCTACATTTTCTTTAGCTTTTTTTATATGCATTTCAGATTTTTCTGATCCTTCGGGAGAAAGTCCAGCAAGTACAACGTGAGGTCCAAAAAGTGATGAATCATATTCAAGAGCTTTTTCAAAAAAAACTAATGCTTTTTCATATTCGACATTGTAAAGGTGAAGAAATGCAGCATTAGTCATCTCATTTGCAAAAGCATTTTCGCTCTGCCATTCTATATAATCTCCTGTGGATGAGTCAAAAGACCATGTAGCATTATCTCTATTTTGAGTTGTTTCACAACTGATAAAAATTAAACTTACAAATAATAGCTTTTTCATAATTATTGTTTTTTAAAGTTAATCTGCCACATATACTAGTGTTAATTGTATAGGATTATACATTTTTCTTGCCTGTGGAGTAATCTCCATAATCTTTCTAGATGCAAAATCTTCTGGCCATCCCAGTTCTTTACCGTCGATGAACATATTCCAAGCAGTGTGAGTGCTAATTGTTAGTGCATTGTCATTTCTATTGATTACTTTAGAAAATCCCCACCATCTGTGATCTCCATTCATTACTCTCTCGTTAAATAAATCTTTATAGAAATTTGTTTCAAAATCTTCATAGTCATCTTGCAGTTGTTGCATTGGTGCAATTGCCATCTTATCACCAACTTTCAATCCTCCACCTGTAAAAGGTGTTGCAGCAAGAAATTGATGATGATACATCCTGGTTTCTTTTCTAACAGATTTAGATAAAATTTTATCAATCGCTCTTGAAGACATTTTACCTTTCATTTTTGATTTTATATAGTTTGAAATTTCTTTTAATCCTTCAGGTGAATATCTGTCTGATTCAGCTGTTAAATCTTCTAATGTATTGTATCCCTCAAGAATAAAGTAATCTGGAAATCTGTCCTCTTCTATTTTATCCTCGTAATTTGTTACATCTACTTTCCAAATACTCCAATGGTTTTTATGACCATCTTTAACTGACTTTTTATGGTAAACTTGCCAAAGTTTTTCAGTCATGAGATAATCTTCTTCCATACCTTCGTTAAGAACAATAAAACTTCCTGAAGCGTATTGTGAGAATGTGAAATTGAAAAATAGAACCGTTATTAGTATAAATATTTTTTTCATTAATAATAAATTTTAGTTAGCGAGCCCAAATTAAAAAATAAATATGAACAAGTTATTTTCTTAACATAAACTTAATATTAGTTGAAAATTTTAAAATAATATGGGTAAATTATCTTATAACATATTCAGGATGATCAGTAATAATAGCATCAACTCCCCATGAAATAAGTTCACTTATTCGATTAGTATCATTAACTGTCCAAGTAAAAACTTTAAAACCATCAAGCTGGATTTCCTTTACAATATTATAGCTCAACTTTTTATGATTTGGATTTATAGCAAACGCATTGAGTTCCTTCGCAATTGGTATCGCATCAATTGGATTCTTGTCTGTTAATACAGCAATTCTAAATTGATTTGTTAATTCTCTAAATTCACGTAACTCATCCCAATCAAAACTTGAAACATATAATTGATGATTTTCCCATTTTCCGGTTAATACTGATTGCTGCATAATTTCTAAAACACCTTTTGCAGTGTTTTTTCCTTTAAGTTCAATATTTAGATTAACCTTCCCATTTATTACACTTATTACTTCTTCTAGAGTTGGAATGGAATCAGTACCCATCACTTTTAATTTTCTTAGTTGAGTTAGTGTTTTATTTTCAATATTTCCTTTTCCATTAGTTAGTTTACTTAATATTTTATCGTGAAAAACAACGATCTCTCCAGTTAGACATCTAAAGACATCAATTTCAATAGCATCTATATCGAACATAAGTGCTTTTTTAACTGACGTTATGGTATTTTCAGGAGCGTGTCCCATAGCTCCCCTATGACCAATTACTTGAACATCCTGTGCATATATGAGGGATGTTGTCGTTAAAATTATAAGAATTAATAGAAATCTTAGAAACACCATATTTAAATATATATAATCATTCTAAAAGACGAATTAAAATGACTTATTTTCAAATTCTTTATAATGAATATAAAATCTTGAATCAGGGCTGTAAAACCAATCTTTATCAGGGATATCGTGACTGCTTAACTTCCAGTCACCAAGGAGGTCAGAACCATTATAAAATGATTCAATTATTTTTATCATCTTTTTAAAATTATACTTAACGTATTTTATACAATAACCAAGCTTCAGTAGAATTAGGTTTCATCACAGACAAAACTTGTTGGTCAGTTGAAAAAGAATACTCAAGTTTGTATTTTGAGTCAATATCTGACCTTTCAACTTGAATTTCTAATTCGCCCGCATCCATTTGACCTGAAGCTACTAGTACATTGTCTAAAAAACGCTCAAAATAAATATCTGCATTTTCTCCACGAAAAACTTGAATGGTTTCACTTGAATGGAATTCAGCCCAGATTCCTATAAAAGCTTCGTTATAATTTTCAATTGGTAAGTTATTTAGTGAAAGAAATGATATTATTATTAATGAGTTTTTTAACATCTTAAATAATTTGTTGCAAATTTATTTGATGACTGTTATTTAATATTTAACAACAAATGAACAAATGTTAAATTTTTGGTTAAATTAAAGGGAAGTGTTAGATAAAAGAAGTAGATATATCTAAGGATTAATTCAAGCTTTATATTCTAATAAATTCTCTAAGCTAACATAATCTAGAGTTTTAATATTAGTAGCTTCTAAAAGTAAATTTGGAGCACATCCGGCTTCATAAGCTTCAACCCATCTTGAGACACATAAGCACCATTTATCACCCTCTTTAAGCCCTTCAAAGTTGAAGTAAGGATTAGCTGTTGTTAAATCATTTCCTTTACTTTTTGAAAACTCCAAAAATTTATCTGTAACAATAGCACATACGGTGTGTGTACCAATATCATTAATACCTGTATTACAATATCCATCTCTGTATGCTCCGGTAATAGGGCTACTACAACATAATTCTAATTCTTTACCAAAAACATTTAATTGATTCAATTTTTATAAAATCTGATATAATGTGTTTAATTAAATTATCTAATAATTATTTTTCCATACATATTTTTATGTTTGATACACTGATAATAGTATGTTCCAGGGCTAGTTGGAATCCATTTAACAACTCCTTTTGAAATATTATTGTTTTGAACTTCTTTTAAAATATTTTTTTTTCCAATACCTGGTTGGGATTTAATTACAAAAGGGTGCCCAGGGGAATTAACATTGAATACTATTTCAGAACCATTTTTAAAGATTAAGTCAACATCTAAACCATTGATTTCACCATTTAAATCGATGCCAACTAATTTGTAATCATTTCTTGAATCTGCAGTAACGCTTATTGAATAGTCTTGAGAAAATGAACTGAAAGAGATTAATAAGGTAAGGGTTATAAGTAAATTTTTCATAATTATAATTTTAAATCTAACTATTTAAAAAAACAAACCCTACGAATTGCAGGGTTTATTATTGCTTGAAAATGAAGGTAATTATTCTGGCATAACTACAGAGCTTATCACGTGGATAACTCCATTTGTGCCTGCAACGTCAGTCGCTATAATTTGACTCATATTTCCTTGAGAATCTTCTAAAAAGATTTTCCCATCTTTACTTCTTGCAGTTAGGGTTTGCCCATTTAATGCAGTAAGTTTTGCTTTTCCATATCCTGATTTTAAGGCACTAGCAACATCACTTGCCATTAGTTTTCCAGAAACTACGTGATATGTTAAAATATTTGTCAATGCTTTTACATTTTCAGGTTTTAAAAGATTTCCTAAAGTTTCAGAATCTATTTTTGCAAATGCATCATTGTTTGGAGCAAATACAGTAAATGGTCCTTCACCAGAAAGTGCACCAACTAAATCTGCTGCTTTTAATGCAGTTACTAAAGTTGAAAAATCTTTGTTTGATACAGCTGCTTCAACTATTGTTTGAGAATAAACTCCTAAACTGAATGATAAAGCAACAAATGATAATATAATTTTTTTCATAATGTTTTTTTGAGTATTAAACTTTACAATATCAATGCCACAAACATATAATTGTATTTATTAACAAAGATTTAATATTAAACTACTAAAATGGATTAGAAGTAAAAGAATTAAAAGAAGAGGATATGTCTATGGTTTAGTTACAGTTATTGTAATAATTTAATAATTAAAGAGCCCAAATATTTTTTACTTTTCCATCGTCATCAACAAGAAAAACCTCAACAACATCCATAGTTTCACCAGTTTTGGTAGTAATCTTTAAAAAACAAGTTATATAATTTCCGTGTTCTACAATATCAACCAATTCTTGTTTGAGCTCTGTTTCATTGACAAAACCAAAAATAACTTCTTCTATTTCCTTTGCTCCTTTAGCTTCTAATCCTAAATTAGGTGCTAACATATGATAATCTTCAGTTGTAGGAACTTTAGACCAAGATTCAAAGCCGTTTTGCCATTGAAAAGTATCTTTGTAATACTTTATAGCAGCTGCGGTTGGTGACAAAACTTTTGTAGCTGGAATAGTTTCAACACTCTTCGTAGTTGATTCACAAGATAAAATAAAAATAATAGAGATTGTTAAAATTATTTTTTTCATAATTATTGTTTTACTTAAAATTAAAAATTTTCTAGCAGAATTAAAACAAAAATATATATCTATGGTTAAGTTGCTTTTTTAAAAAAGATTAATTTTAAATTGATGTGTGGGCGCTTTAATTTCTCAAATCAAGCTGGTCTAACAAAGAACCCTCGTGAAAGAGTGTCTCCTTCATTTAATTTTGCTCCTTCACAAAAGATATTAGCAATCAATTCTAATGAGGATATCATCACTTTAAACTGGGGATATAAACCTCAATGGTTAAAGCAGGGGCAAATCATTAACGCACAAAGAGAAACACTTAAAACTAAACCTACATTTAGAGGATACTTGCAATGTTATGTGCCAATTAATGGGTGGTACGAATGGTTAAAAGAAAAGAATGGAAAACAACCCTACTACTTTCATACAAACAATAAAACAGTATATGTTAAATCTATAGTAAAGGAAGATTCAATTATTTTATTAACTACTAAAGCATCTGATAATATTTCTCATATTCATCATAGAATGCCACTTATAGTTAAAGAACCTGATTTTAATATTTGGAACTTAAATCAAGTAGACCTTGATGTATCTTATTATCAAGTAAGCAAGAAAGTAAACTATGCTTTAAATGATGGAAAGGAGCTTATTCATAAAGTAGTTTAATACCACCTACTTACACTTTAAAACATCATACCTCTTTTATTCATTTTATTTTTATAATTTTAGGAAGGTTTTGTACCCCAATCTAATTGAATATTCTAATCTTTTTCGCTGGCTCAATCATTACACTCATATATGCAATGTCTTTTGTGTGGGAAATGAAACAAGAGAAAATTCTAAAAGAAAAAGAGTTAAGGGACAATAAATATTACTACGCAAGAAACATGTCAAGCGATAAAAAGAAACAACCTAAAAGAAAAAAAGGTTCACAAAGCAGAATTAAAAATTATAATTTAAAAAAATGAAAAAATTATTCTACTATTACTATGAAAGAATCTAAAACATCTTTAGGTGCAGGTATAGGATTACTTGCAGGAATTATAATTGGAA
>SGZB01000052.1 GCA_004321735.1 Flavobacteriales bacterium
TCCTGTAATGCTAAAGCTTGAAACCATGTAGATAAATCCATCAGAAATTTCATCAATATATCTTATTCTTTCATCTGAAGTCTGAGGTGTAATTAAAAACATATTATGAAGGTTATATTTCTTAAATAAATCATAATAGTTTTTGTGGAAAAAATCAATGGGAAGATCAGGTATAATTAATCCATCTATTCCACACTTGGAACATTCTTGACAAAATTTTTCAACTCCATACTGCAGAATAGGATTAAAGTATCCCATTATTATTACTGGTGTTTCGGTTAATTTCCTCAAGTTTTTGAGTTGCTCAAATAGAATACTTGTATTCATCCCATTCTTGATAGCTTGCATGGAGCTTTCCTGAATTGTGGGGCCATCAGCTAGAGGATCGCTGAAAGGAAGACCAATTTCAATCATGTCAACTCCAGCATTGTCCAATTGTTCAATAATTTTCAGGGTATCATTAAGTTCAGGAAAACCAGCTGTAAAATAAATAGATATAATATTATCCTTTTTATTTAGTACTTCTTTTATTCTGCTCATAACTTAAAGTATTCAATGTAAGTTTCTAGATCTTTATCGCCTCTTCCTGAGCAATTAAAAACAATTATATCATTTCTATCAAATTTCTTTTTGTCTAGTACAGCAAAAGCATGAGACGTTTCAATCGCTGGAATAATTCCCTCAGTTTGAGAAAGAATTAGTCCCCATCTCATAGCATCTTTATCGTCAATTGAAATAAATTCTCCTCTTTTACTTTTATACAGATTTGCATGCATTGGACCAATTCCAGGGTAATCTAATCCAGCAGAAATTGAATAGGGCTCAGTTATTTGACCATCATCAGATTGCATTAGTAGAGTTTTTGAACCATGAATAATTCCTTCTTTTCCAAGGACAGATGTTGCTGCACTTTCTCCAGAATTCACACCCTTTCCAGCAGCTTCAACACAAATAATTTTCACTTTTTCATTGTCTAGAAATGGATAAAATAATCCAGCAGCATTGCTACCACCTCCAACGCATGCAATCACATAATCTGGATCTTCTTTACCTTCAATTTTTTTTAATTGTTGTTTTGTTTCAAACCCTATAACTGATTGAAATTTTGCAACCATGTCAGGATAAGGATGGGGACCAACTACACTTCCAATTATGTAATGAGTATCAATAGGATTATTTATCCAGTCTCTTATAGCTTCATTTGTAGCATCTTTCAAAGTCTTACTTCCAGATTTTGCTGGCTTTACCTCAGCGCCTAACATTTTCATTCTGGCAACATTTGGAGCTTGTCTTTTAATGTCAACCTCACCCATATATACAATACATTTTATTCCCATTAAAGCACAAACAGTTGCAGTTGCTACACCATGTTGTCCAGCCCCTGTTTCAGCAATAATTCTTTTTTTACCTAGTCTTTTTGCAAGTAAAATTTGTCCTATAGTATTATTTATTTTATGTGCTCCTGTATGACATAGATCCTCTCTTTTTAAGTACACTTTAGTGTTAAATTTTTCAGACAATCTTTTGGCAAAGTAAAGTGGAGTAGGTCTACCAACATAATCTTTTAGTAGTTTTTCAAATTCCTTTTGAAATTGTGGTTCGTTTGTGATCTTATTATAATTTTCTTTTAGTTCAATTACATTCGGGTAAAGCATTTCAGGAATAAATGCTCCACCAAAATCTCCATAAAATCCGTTATGATCTATATTATATGTTTTCATTTATTTTATTTAAAAATGTATTTAATTTTTTGACATCCTTCTTACCTGGTTCTAATTCAAACTTACTGTTTAAATCAATTCCAATTAAATGATTCAAATCTAAATTTTTAATGATTTGATGATCAGTACTATCAATTCCTCCACTAAGAAAAAAATCTTTATTTATTTTATTTTCTTTTAAAATATCCCATTCAAATTTTTCCCCTGTTCCGCCATATTTTTTCGATTTCGTATCAAATAAAAAATATTTGCAAGAATTATGGAATTTATCAATTGATTTAAAATCAAAGTCGTGAGATATTCTAAAAACTTTGATTACATCAATGAAATTATTTACTTCATTACAAAATTTTACATTCTCATTTCCATGAAGCTGAACGTAATCTAAATCATATTTTTTACTAATTCTTTTAATTTCATCAATAGTTTCATTAACAAATACACCAACTATTTTTTTATTATTCTTTTTTACTAAATAATCTTTATCAAAAAATCTATTGGACTTTCTGTAAAAAATTAAACCCATAAAATCTATATCAAGATTTGATACATCATTAATGTTTTTTTTATCTTTTAGTCCGCATACTTTCACTAACATTCTAATAACTATTTATTAATTCTTTTAGCTTTGAGCCTGGATCTTTTTCTCTCATAAATTGTTCACCAATTAAAAAACCATCAAACCCGCATTCAAGTAAAATTCTTAAATCATCAATTGAATTTAATCCACTTTCTGAAATTTTTGTAAAATTTTTAGGAATTTGGTTGCAAATATTTATACTGTTTTCTAAGTCAACTTTAAATGTTTTGAGATTTCTATTGTTCACACCGATCAAATCAATGTTTTCATTTAATGATTTTTTCAATTCTTCAGGCGTATGAACCTCAATCAAAACATCGAGATTATTTTCTTTAGCTAGACGTGATAAATTAATAATTTCATTTTCATTTAGAATCGAAGCAATAAGTAAAACAGCATCTGCTCCAATTGATTTAGATTCGATAATTTGAAACTCATCAATTATAAATTCTTTTCTTAGAATAGGAATTGTGCTATTTTTTTTAGCAAAATTTAAATCTTCATTCGATCCGCCAAAAAAATAGCTATCTGTTAGTACTGAAATTGCTGCTGCCCCAGCATCTTGATAGCCTTGTATTATTTCATTTGTTGGTGTTGAAAAATTGATTTCAGATTTAGAAGGAGACTTTCTTTTGTGCTCTGCTATAATTGATAAATTTTTTGAATTGATAGAATCCTTTAGACTTGTTGAATGTTGACTAAAAAACAAAGTTTTTTCAAGTTGATTATATGAAATTGAGCTTTTTCTTTCCTGAATCTCAATTTTTTTTCTAAGAACTATTTTGTCAAGTATATTCAAAATTAAATTTTTAATAAATTTTTAAATGAGTTAAAAGCTCTTTTGTTTATTAAAGAATCATTTGCAATTTCAATACATTCTTCAATTTTTTTTCCAGTAATAGTTTTAATCGCTAGAGCTGAATTTGATAAAACAACATTTTTGTGCGCTTCAGAAGATTTATTTTCCAATATGTTAATAAATATTTTTGCTGATTCATCTACAGAACTGCCTCCTTCAATTTCTTTAGGATTTAAGTTGTTAAATCCGAAATAGTTTGAATCAATAATTTGTTCTGATTTGTTATCAATAATTTTATGTTTACTTGTCAACGAAATTTCATCATAACCATCTAATGAGTAAATAATCGTAAAGTTTTTATCAGTATTTCTAAAAACATCAGAATATAGTCGTAGTGTTTCCAAATTATAAACTCCACAAATCTGATTCTTTGGTTTTGTTGGATTTACTAATGGTCCCAAAATGTTAAAAAATGTTTTTACTCCTAAATTTTTTCTGGTATTAGCAACATGTTTCATTGCTGGATGAAAAAGAGGAGCATGTAAAAAACAAATATTGGATTTATCTAAGCTCTTATTAAGATAATCTGGGTTATTTGTAAAGTTGATTCCTAAATGTTCTAAAACATTACTTGATCCACATCCAGAGGAAACTCCGTAGTTACCATGTTTTGTCACCTTGTATCCTGCGCCGGCAACAACAAATGATGATACTGTTGAAATGTTAAAAGTATTTTTTCCATCACCACCTGTGCCACAAAGATCAATTGTTTCATTAAAATTTAAATTTATTTCAAGGCAGAGTTCAAGTAAAGCATCTCTAAACCCTTCAATTTCAATTACTGTTGGCGGTCTTAAAATGAAGGATGTAAGGAAAGATGAAATAATAATTTCATTTTGATCTCCAGAGGATATCTCTAGTAAAGCAGTTCTAGCCTCTTCATAATTTAAACTCTCATTTGAGTAAAGTTTTTCAAATATATTTTTCATTTCGTTTTTAGCCAGTTAAATAATATTTTTTTTCCCTGTTCAGTTAAAATTGATTCAGGATGAAACTGAACTCCCCATAATTTATAAATTTTATGTCTGTAAGCCATTACATTATTTTCTATGTCTTTAGCAGTTAATATGAAATTTTCATTTAATTCTTTAACAACCCAAGAATGATATCTGCCCACTTTTAAATTATTGGGAATATCTTTAAATAAAATTTCATTATCTAAAATTGAAATTTCTGTTGCAATACCATGATAAACCGTGTCAAGGTTTATTAATTTACATCCAAGAACTTCAGCAATTGCTTGATGACCAAGGCAAACACCAAGAAAATTTTTGGTCTTGTGGTATTTTTTAATTACTTCATTTAGCAGTCCTGATTCAATTGGAATTCCTGGTCCTGGTGAAAGCAATATTTTCTCAAATTTTTCAATATAGTCTATGTCAATTTGATCATTTCTAAATACTTCTAATTGAGCACCTAAATCCTCTAAATAATGGACTAGATTGTAGGTGAAAGAATCATAATTGTCAATAACAAGTATTTTGTTTTCCATAATATTAATCTTCAAGTGTTTTTATTATTGCTCCTATTTTATTGTAAACCTCCTGTAATTCGTTTTTTGGATTCGATTTAGCTACAACTCCTGCACCTGCCTGAAAATATAACATTTGGTTTTTTGAAAGGATTGATCGAATAATTATTGCATGATTAAAATTTAAATTTGAATCAATCATGCCAATTGCACCACCATAAAAATTCCTCTTAGTTTTTTCATAGTTATTAATTAGTTCCATTGCTCTGTACTTAGGAGCACCTGACAGTGTACCTGCTGGAAAAGTATTTGAAATAATATTCATTGACTTATTTTTTAGCAAACCTGTAACTTTAGAAACTAAATGAATAACATGAGAATAAAATTGAATTTCCCTATCCTTTTCTACACTTACTTCATTACATGAAATACTTAAGTCGTTTCTAGCTAAATCAACAAGCATCATATGTTCACTATTTTCTTTATCATCTTTAGATAATTCAAGAGCTTTATCTCTATCATAATCATCATTACCAGTTCTTTTGAAAGTTCCAGCAATTGGGTGAATTTCAGCTTTATTATTATTTACAATTAATTGTGCTTCAGGTGAACTTCCAAATATTTTAAAATCTCCAAAATCAAAATAAAATAAATATGGAGAAGGGTTGACAGATCTCAATTTTCTATAAGCTGAAAATTCATCCCCTTTAAATTTTTGAAAGAACTTTCGTGATAAAACAATCTGAAAAACATCACCTCTATTACAATGATAAATACCCTTGTTTACTAGGTTAATAAATTCTTCATCATTCATATTCGATTCTATGTCTCCAATTTTCTCAAAATGGGATTTGTTAATTATTTGATTTGAGATAAGTTTCTCAATTTCAATAATTGAATTTTTATTTTCAGAGTAACTAATTATAGTAGTTATATTATTAAAAACATTAACTACAATAATGTGCTCATAAACACAATAAATCATTTCAGGGATGTCATCACCATGACTTATGTTTGTCAAATTCAATGTTTCAAAATATTTCACTGAATCATAACTCATATATCCAAATACCCCGTCTTTTTGAAATTTATCATTCTCAAAACTGGATTCAAATTCAAAAGTTTCAATAAAATCTTTAAGCTCATCAATTACATTATCACTTTTTGATAATTTTTTTGAGATTGTTTTTTTATTTGGGAGTGAAATTTTAAGTTCAAAATTTTTGATCTTAAATTCTGCAATAGGGTTAAAGCATATGTATGCATAATTATTATCTTTTGAACTGTAATCACTACTTTCCAAAAGAATTGAATTAATATACTTATCTCTTATTTTAAGATACATGCTTACAGGCGTTGTTGTATCTGTGATAATATTTTTTCTATTTTCTTTAAGTTTAATTTTCATAAAAAAAAAGGCTTGTCGAACAGACAAGCCTTTATGTATTTTAA
>SGZB01000053.1 GCA_004321735.1 Flavobacteriales bacterium
ATCATCAATTATATGTTTCAAGTTTTGATTGGGATGAGTTACGTGAATTTAGAGAATTAACAAATCAATTTAGAATTGCTGTATTAACAGATCTTAATCCAATTGATGCGATACCAATTGCTAAGGAACTTAACGCGTTTGCTATAAATCCAAATCATAAAAAGTTGAGCTATAATATTGTAAAGGAAATCCAACTTAATGGTTTTAAAGTTTTTACTTGGACTGTAAATGATACTAATCGAATAAGTAAACTTATTTCATGGGGAGTTGATGCTATTATCACTGATTATCCTGAATATGTTATAAGATAATTTACCCAGCTCATTTTAAAGCTCTCAACCAATATTAAGTTTATGTTAAGAAAAAAATTTTGTAATTTTTTTTTTAATTTAACTCTAACCAAAAATTATTTTTAATGAAAAAAATATTTACACTACTAATACTTGCTTTAATTTTTAGCTGCGCACAGTCTAATAAATCTGAATCACCATACAATATGAATGAAATAATTTTTGTTGTTGAAATGGATTCAAATGAAGGTAAAACTATTGAGGATATCACAGAATTTTCTAAATTTTACACTGATGCTATTGACACCAATGAGCCTAATTCATTAGGGTGGGGATTTTATGAGTCTGGTGATAAGGTAATATTGATTGAAAGATACCTTGATGGTAATTCTATGATGCAACACGGTAAGAATATCTCTGAAGAAGGTCCACTAGAAGCACAATTTGTTCAGTTCATGGAACATTTTACCATAAATAAAATTGATGTTTATGGTAATGCTTCAGATGAACTAAAGGAATTTGTAAAGCCATTTGGACTACCTTTCTATTTTCATAATGCATATGCTAAGTTTAGTAGAAGTTAATGAATTATAATTTTTTAAAATTTTAATTCATTTATCACATGCTACGCTTCCTTATTGTAATACTTTTTTTCAATATTTCATTTGGTCAAGAAAAAACACCTGAAGAGTATAAAAAAATTGCTTTAGAAATAATCAATAATGCTAATTATAGTGTATTAACCACTGTTGAAAATAATCAAGTTGATAGTAGAACCATGGATCATTTTAAAGTGGAATCAGACTTTATTCTCTATTTTGGAACAAATGTAAATTCTAGAAAAGTGAAACAAATCCAAAAAAATTCTAATGTTACAGTCCATTTTAACTCCAAAGAAAATGATGGTTATGTTTCTATTAAAGGACATGCTTATGTCAATAACGATTCAGTAGTGATTAATAAGTATTGGAAAGATGATTGGAACATATTTTATAGAGATAAATCTAATTATAGGGTAATAAAAGTAATTATCAAATCTTTTGAATTAATAAGTGAAAGATATAATATACTGGGAGACTCTTTGACTTGGAAGAGCCCGAAGATCATATTAAATTAAAAATAATTTTATCCGTTAATTTTTAATTTCTGTTTAAGCGAGAGTAATAAAATATAAAATTGTTGGTATAAAAATAATTCCACATAAAGCATCAAAATATTTATATTCTTTTGGAAGTGAGTGCCAAAAAGCTAACAATATCAAAGGAGCTTGAAAAAACATTCTTATGAATGCTTTATTTTTTGAAATCTCATAAACTGATTGTGCTTCTGCTGATTGATATAAAAATATGTTAGCTGGAAACACTAAAATCAATAGAAAAACTAGTCCTATACCAGCATATTTTCTTGTTTTTTTGAATAGCAGCATAAATCCTAAAATGATTTCTAATAAGCCAGAAGCATATACTATAAATAAGTGATAAGGCAGATAATCTGGAACAATCACTAAAAAAAAATCTGGATTTGTAAAGTGAGTAATTCCTACGTTAATGTAGAGTATTCCAAGTATGAAGATTGTAATCAATTTATAATTAGTAATAAATGTATTTTTTGTATTAAATACCATTTTAGTATTAATAGAAATTTAATGTAAATTATAAATTTGATTCGTTAATTAACAATAAATTTGAATATGTCTTTTTATGTACAAGATTTTATTAAACTTGCCTTAAATCAAAATATTGCATCATCTAGAAAAGTTTTACTAACTGAAATTATAGACTATATAAAAAGTAAAATTGACAATAATCAAGAAATTAATTTAAACTTTATTTGCACCCATAACTCAAGAAGAAGTCAACTATCACAAGTTTGGGCAAAAGTAGCTTCAGTTTATTATGGTATTGAAATAAATTCATATTCAGGTGGAGTTGAGGTTACTGCTTTTAATGAAAGAGCTATAGATTCATTAGTTAGAAGTGGATTTTCTGTTTTATTTGAAAATTCAATAAACCCAAAATATGAAATAAGTTATGCTGAAAATGAAAATCCTATAATTGCATTTTCAAAACTCTTCGATGATGATTTTAACAAAGCAGATTATTTCGCAGCAATAATGACATGTTCCGATGCTGATGAAAATTGCCCTTATATTCCAAAAGCAGAGAAGAGAATTCCATTAAGATATGATGATCCTAAATCTTATGATGATACGCCTATTGAATCAGAAAAATATGATGAAAGGTCTCTTCAGATTGCATCAGAAATATTTTATGTTTTTTCACAAATCTAGATTTAAAGGATTCATTTTGTAAGTTTATGAGGGAATTAAAACATGAATTGAAAAAAGCATCATAATGAAATTTAGATATTTAATTATTCTCATATCATTAAACTTTTTAAATGCTCAATCACAAAGCCTTTATCCTAATATTGGAACTGAAATTATGTTTCAACCAGAATGGGCAAAAAAACTTTATTATGATAGAATAGAGGTATTTAAGCAGGATACATTAAAATTTAATCAAATTGTGTTTTTGGGTAACAGTATTACGGAAGGCGGCAAAGATTGGAATGAAAAGTTTGGAGTTGTTGGGATAAGTAATAGAGGAATTTCAGGCGATAGTACCGATGGGGTAATAGCTAGATTAAACGAAATAATTCATTTTTCACCAAAAGCAATTTTTTTATTAATTGGAATTAATGATATCTATAATGAGTTAACTCCATCAACTGATTATGTTGCAAATAACATTTTAAAAATAATTAAACTTATCAATCAAGAATTGCCTGAAACCAAAATCTTTTTACAAACAATACTCCCCGTTGAAAAGGAAGTTTACAAAGATAAAATTATTGCAGTAAATGAAATGATTAAAACTTTTGTAAGTCAATCAAAATTTGAGATTATTGATTTGTATTCAATTTTTGTAAATGAAGAGGGTAAAATGAAGAAAGAATTGAGTTACGACGGAGTTCATTTAAATGATAAAGGTTATTCAGTTTGGGTTGATCATATAAAACCAACTGTTTTAAATTTGGCTAATCATAATTAATAATATATTTAGCTATATGCTTAAAATCAGACAAGCTACTTTAAATGATCTTGAAATTTTATTAGAATTTGAACAACTCCTTATTGATTATGAGAGAAATATAACTTCTCACATTAAAGACGGTCATATTAATTATTATGATATCGAATCTTTTATTAAAAAATCTGATGCTGTTGTAATTGTAGCCGAAACTAATGGAGAAATAATAGGATCAGGCTATGCTTTGATAAGGACCAATAAAACCTATAAAACACCTGATAAATATGTGTATTTAGGATTTATGTATGTTAAAGAAGAGCATAGAGGTAAAGGGGTAAATAAAAGAATTATGAATGAGTTAATTGAATGGGGTAAAAAAAATGGACACAACATTTTCAAACTAGATGTTTATTCAAACAATTCTAGTGCAATTAATGCTTATCAAAAAGCTGGATTTAAAGGTGAAGAATTAAATATGATTTTAAATTTAAAGGAAAAGTAAATTATGATTAACTGGAAAGATAATTATCATTCAGAAATTGCTACAGTAAATAGAGTTCATTCTAAATCTTGAGAATCATTTTTACATATTATTTTCATAACTTAAATAAAAACTAATTATGAAAAATTTTTTCTCCATTCTCTTTATTTCATTAATCGTAAGCTGTTCTACAAACAACAAAAATGTCAAGGAAGTTGTGAATGAACAAGCTCAGCTTGAAAAAGATCTAGAGTTGTATCAAGATATTTGGAATAGATTTCTTGCAGGTGATACCTCAACTGTTAACTCTGAAAACTTTACTGAAGATGTTGTTGTAGTGACAGATCAAGGTGATATTATAGGTATTGAAAATGTGAAAAATCATTATTTAAATTATCTTACTGGTTTCAGTGAAATTCAATGGAAAATTAAAGATGCTTTCGGTCAAGGTGACAAACTAGTTAAGCATTGGAACTTTAAAGGGAAACATACTGGGACCTTTTTTGGAATTCCCCCAACTGGAAATTATTTAGATCTCTCTGGAACAACAATAGTAACAATGAGAGACGGTAAAGTTGCAAAAGAGCATGATTTTTTTGATATGAAGTCTATGTTAGATCAACTTATGAAATCTGAGGGAGAAGTAGTCATAGATGAGTATCAGGCTATTAACTAAAGTATTAGTTTTTCTCAATTTGAATTGATAATTCATCTTTAAGTTCAGACAACGCATAGTTATATAATTTTAAGAGACTTACTCTTGTTTTAAAATATTTCATTTGAATTATAAGATTAGTTTTTAGCTCATTATCGGCTTTTATAGTATTATATAATTCTTTTGAATAGTTATCTAAAGATGTTTTATTATCATCTCCAATCAATAAAATATTAGAGTGATTTTTAGTTAGTATTTGTATCAATTGCTCTTTTAATGATTTTTCATATTCAACTGTAGTTTTCAAATTGGAATAATTAAGATTATGAAGCCTTGTTAAAATTTCTTTAAGTTTTTCAGAGTCGATATATTTTATATTTCCAGAACTAATCATGGAATTATACCTGTTCATTGGAGGTTCAAAATCTCTGTAGTATATTAAATTATATTCAATTCTACTTTTACTTGATGTTATATTTTTTATGGACTGTAAATCTAATTTATCAGAAAGAAATTCTGAATACAAATCAATATCATCATTCCAAGAATTTAGTCTTTCCTTAGTATAATTTTCAATTTCACTTATTTCCATTTCAATACTGTTTAAAACCTTTAACCTTTCAAGATCATTATTTTTCTTAATTGATAACTGATTAAACCAAAATGAAACAGTAATACCAAGAACAATTACTATAAAATCAAAAAGATATTTTAAAAAGTTTTTTTTTCTCATTTGAACAGATATTAGACATTAATTTAGTGTTCTTGACATAAACGAACTAGCAAATTCAAATTTTTAAAATGAAAAAGCCACTTCTTAGTGGCTTTTTTTTTACAAAATCACAAGATTTTATCTATGCATCTTTCATTGCAGATGCATGACCTTGATTTTGTTCCAATGCTAACATAATTTCTTCGCTCATGATATATATATCTTTTTGCGTTAAACCTTATGTAACGATTGTTCCGGATGCGTTCTCTCCACCCGCGACTATATTATTAAACCCAGTCCACACGGGTTAACAAAACTTGAAGTATTAGGCAGTCAACCTAAAATCAAGATAAATATAGTTTTTTTATTTAATAGAAGTTAAATCTCTAGCCAGACTAAAATTTCCATTTAAAATTTATTTGTGATGAATCAATTTTTATAATATTTTTAACTTAAACAACATGAAACTAGCTTACTTTATATTAATCTTATTTTTTATTTCTTGTAACGATGAGCCAGAGTGGAAACATTTATTTAATGGAGAAAATCTTGATGGTTGGGAAATAAAAATAAGAGAACATAAAATAGGAGAAAACTT
>SGZB01000006.1 GCA_004321735.1 Flavobacteriales bacterium
CAGAGTTTGAAAGTGTAACAGGTTCATTATCTGTCACTAGAAAATCTGGAAGGGTAACTCTTCAATCTACGAATAGAGTTGCTAACACAATTCAGGAAGGTCAATTTGAAGGTGGATCTTACTATGCTGCCCCTCAGATGTCAAGAGTATTTATGTCTCCATTTATGCAACCTAAAAATCCAGACGGTTCTTGGAAACTAGACAACCCTATGAGTATTTTTAACCCATTATATTTAGCTGAAAATAACATAAACAGAAATGAAGCTACTAGAGCCATTTCTAATAATCAGTTGTCTATAAACATCATTGAAGGATTAAAATTTAAAACAACATTTGGTATTGATTACATTAATGCTAATGTGCATTCATATGAAAATCCTATACATGGTGGTGGTAGATCTGAAAATGGTACTTCATACATGACAAACTCAAGATATTTCAACTGGACAACACAAAATAACTTAGAATGGGATAAAACCTTTGGTGATAATGAGCAATTTCTTTCCGTTTTAGTTAGTCAAAGATTCCAAAAAAATAAATCATTGTCTAACTATTCGTATGGTGAAAATGTTCCTGCTCTGGGATTAATTTATCCAAGTAGTTTCCAAACAAATCAGGCTAGTGCTGGTAGTTTTTCAGATTGGAAAGCACTTTCATATCTAGTACTTGCAAACTATTCTTATAAAAACAAATATATTCTTGATATTTCATACAGAAATGATGGTTCATCAAGATTTGCTTCTGACTATAGATTTGGTAACTTTTACTCTGCTGGATTAGCTTGGAATATAACTGAAGAAAATTTCTTAAAAGATAACGATATTATCAATGACTTAAAGTTGAGAATTTCTTACGGTGAATCAGGAAACAATGCTGTTGGACTTAACCAATATCAGTCATTATTTTCTTATGGTGGATCATACAACGATAATGGTACTGTAACACCATCATCTTTTTCAAATCCAATAATTTCATGGGAAACAGCAAAACTTACTGATGTTGGAATTGATTTTAGTATTCTTGGCGGCAGAGTATCAGGATTAGTCAATTACTATATTAAAGATACGGCTGACTTATTACAAAGTGTTCCTTTGTCTCTTACAACAGGACATAGTTCTTACACTCAGAACGTTGGTACTGTAAGAAACCAAGGTGTTGAAATTGAGCTTGATGCAGAAGTTATAAAATCTGGTGATTTCACTTGGAGTATATATTCTAATTATGCTACAAATGATAATGAAATCTTATCATTAGCACAGGATGCTGCAGGAAATGACATTAACTTAGATGGATCTTACAACGCTTCAAGAGTTGGAAGAGCTATTGGAGAATGGTTTATTAGAACATGGGGTGGTGTAGATTCTAATGATGGAAGACCTTATTTTATTGTTGGAGGTGACGGATCACCCGATCAACCATATTCAAATGATATAACATATGCTCAAAATCAAGCTTTACAATCATTTCAAGGACAAAGGATGCCAACGTACTCCGGTGGTCTAGGTACTAGACTTTCTTATAAAGGTTTCTCAGTTGATGCTAATCTGTATTACTCTGGTGGTAACAAAATATTTGAAAGATGGGCATGGTACTACATGCAATCTGGAAGATATTCTACGTGGCTTTTTCAAGGTGGAGCTGACCTGATGAGAAGATGGCAACAGCCAGGAGATGTTACAGACATTCCCAAAATGCAGTGGACATACAGTACAGCGCTTACAGGATCTGGTACAACAACAAGATTCCTGTATGATGGTGATTTTGTAAGACTAAGAGACTTAACTGTCGGTTACGATTTATCAAAATCTATGCTTGGAAACTCAGGTCTTGATGCTGTAAAAATTTACGTAAAAGGTCTAAATTTATTTACATGGGTTAAAGATGATGACCTAAGAATCGATCCTGAAGTTCGAATGGGCGGTAGCTGGGAGATTTATACTCCGATCTTAAAATCAATTTCGGTTGGAGCTAACATAAAATTTTAATAAAATGAAAAATATATATAAAAGTTTATTAGTATTATCATCTTTCCTTTTAGTAGTTTCTTGTGGGAACGATGATCTAGAGCCAACATTGGCCATGAACAAAAGTTCTGAGACTGGTATCCAATCAGCTGAGGATTTATCTTCAGTGCTAAATGGAGCTTACGACAGAATGTCTTCATCGGCTTATTACGCTGGATATTACATTTTGAATGGAGAAGTAAGATCAGATAATTTTTACCCAAACGGTACCTCTGGGAGAAGTGGTGCAGCTGCGATGGATTACAGTCCTAACGGATATGGGCCTTGGTCTACTATATACAGAGTTATTGCAATGTGTAACATTGTAATTCAAGCTGACCATGCAAGTTTAGAAGGTGATCAAGCTACTATTAATCATATAGTTGGTCAAGCTTATGCTGTCAGAGCTCTTGCTCATTTTGATTTACTAAGAGAGTATGGACAACATTTTGTTTCTGGACAAGGAGGTGCCAACTCTTTGGGAGTACCTTATGTAAAGACATACAGAGATCCTGCAAACTTAACCCCATCAAGAGATACAGTACAATCTAACGTAGATAATATTGTTGCAGATTTAAATCAAGGTATCAGCATGATGAATAGTACAGCAGATGATTCACGATATATGACCAAAGGTGGAGCGTATGCTATTTTAGCCAGAGCTGCCTTATATTATGGTTCTGTAAATTCTGCTTATTACTCTGCTGCTGCAAGTGCATCAAAATGGGTTTTAGATAACTGGAGTAAAGCTGCTGTTGGTCCTTCGGGATATATGGCATGTTGGTACACAGATAATCCTGTTAATGCTTTGTTTTCAGTTGCAGCATCTGGTACTGATTCCAATGGTCTTGAAGGAATGGCAAATATGTATAGAGGCCCAACTTATGGAGACATCAGAATTGTTGAAGGAGACGGAGCTGACGATGTTCATGATGTCTATGAGTCTGATGATATTAGATATACTTCTCAGGGTATGATTGGGATGGAAAGAGGATATTTATCAATGCTTGGTAAATGGCCATCAATGGACTACTCTGATGATAATATTGTTATAAGAGTTGAAGAAATGCACTTAATATACGCAGAAGCTATGTTAAGAGCTGGTGATGCTGCTACAGCAAAGACATATTTAAATAATGTCCAAGCAATTAGAGGCGCGTCACTAACTGAAGCCACTTTAGATAATATTATCCTAGAAAGAAGAAGAGAATTTTTTGGAGAGGGATTAAGATTTTATGATATAACAAGACTAGGTATGGATATACCTCTTGTTGATTCAGTACTTCAAAGGTATGATGATTTAACAGGATCTACAGTAGAATATGGTAGCTTCAGATTAGCTTATCCAATCTCTCTTTCAGAAAGAAATGCAAACCCAAATATCGTCAATAACTACGGTTACTAATATTTGAATTAGCATAAATCAATAAAACCCGCCTTTTGGCGGGTTTTTTGTTATATTTCTGTTAACATGAAATATATTTTACAACTAATATTATTTTTCTCACTAACATCACTTTTTTCACAAAAAGTTAATGTCGAGAATATTGAAATACTAAGAGATTCTTTTGGTGTTCCTCATATATATGCAAAAACAGATGCTGAATTAGCATACGGATTGGCATGGGCACACTCAGAAGATGATTTTAAAACTATTCAAGAAGCGTATTTAGCAGGCAATGGTTTATTAAGTAAACATATAGGGCTGAGAGGAGCTCCTGCGGATTTTTTAACACAACTTATAAGATCAGATCATATTGTTGATAGCTTATACCATACTATTGATAAGAATTTTATAAAAGTAATTGAAGGCTACTCTCAAGGAATTAACAGATTTGCAGAGGTCAATCCAGATCAAATTCTAGTAAAAAAGCTATTCCCAATCACAACTAAAAAAATGATAAGGTATTCATTCTTGCAACTTTTTATTTCAAGTGAGGGTGATGATTTTATTAGAACAATTGTTGAAAATACAACTAGAAAAGTATCTTTTCTGGACAATAATAAGCTAGGATCAAATTTATTTGCTTTTAGTACTAATATTACAAAGAATGGTGAAACGTATCTTGGAATTAATACACATCAACCATTGGATGGACCTACCTCTTGGTATGAAGCACATCTAGTTAGTGAGGAAGGGACAAATATTATAGGGGCCACTTTTGCAGGTGCTCCATGTATACTTACTGGTACAAACGAAAATTTAGGATGGACTCATACCGTCAACTACCCAGATAAAACAGATATTTTTCAACTTGAAATGATTAACAAGAATTACTATAAGTTTGATAATCAAATTCTAAAATTAAAAACATTTAAAGCAAAAGCTTACATCAAGATTTTAGGCATTCCAATTAGGGTAAAGAAAAAATATTATGAAAGTATTTATGGTCCAACATTAAAAAATAAAAATGGTTTTTTCTCTGTTAGATCAGGCTCATTATTTAATATAAGAGCTCTAGAACAATGGTGGAAAATGAATAAAGCCAAAAACTTTGATGAATTCTACGGAATATTAGAAATGAATCAAATACCTGGTTATAACATAGGCTATGCTGATAAAGATGATAACATATTTTATATTTCTAATGGTATTATTCCTATAAGAAATGAATCATATAATTGGAGTGGAATTGTTCCTGGAAATACAAAAAAAACGTTATGGACAGAATATTATAAAACCAATGAATTACCTCAAGTCTTAAACCCAAAATCAGGTTATGTTTATAATGCAAATCATAGTCCTTTTAAATCAACTTCAACAGAAGAAAATCCTAATCCTAAAAGTTTTTCTTCTAATATGAATTACGAGTTATATGATAATAACAGAAGTAAGAGAATATTTGAATTGATTAATTCATATGATTCAATAGATTATAATGATTTTAAGGATATAAAATATGATCATACCTTCCCTACTCCATTTCATTATAATTTTATGGACATAAATAAAATAATGGAAATGAATCCTAATGAATATCCAGAAATAAAAGAATTATTAGAGAACATACAGAATTGGGATAGAAAAACCAATATTGAATCGATTGGAGCTGGTTCATTTGCGATGTTTTACTATAATCTTAGAAAATACTTTAGAAAAAGTTATATAAACAGAGAATTCAGTAAAGATATAATTGCACAATGCTTATTAGAAGTAAAAGAACAAATGTTAAAATATTTTAAAACTATCTATGTAAAACTCGGAGATTATCAAAAACTAGTAAGGGGAGATAAAGAAATACCAATCTGGGGAATGCCCGATGTTATAACAGCCATGAATGCAAGTAATTATAAAGATGGAAAAATTAGAGTAACGCATGGCGAATCATATATTCAATTTGCAAAATTTAGTAAAAAAGGAACTGAAATTGAATCAATTATTTCATATGGCGCTAGTGATCATAAAAATTCTAAACATTACTCAGATCAGATGGATATTTACAAGAAATTTGGAACAAAAAAAATGAGTTTTGACAGGGAAGAAAATTATAAAAATGCTGTTAAAATCTATAATCCGAAGTAGTGTTATATGAACGATTCATAAAGAACTAAATACTTTTTAATCACTGTTTCTATATCAAAAAAAGCTGCTCTTTCAAATGCATTTTCTTTAAAATTATTGAGTAGTGTATCATTTTTTAAAATAGTTTGAGCAAATTCAACCATTTGATCAATATTATTATAATCAGTTAAAAAACCAGTATGGTTATGGATATTTACCTCAGGAATACCACCAACATTTGAAGAAATTATTACATTTTTTGAAGCCATTGCTTCTAGTGCTGATAAGCCAAAACTTTCAGTTTTAGAAGGTAAAATGAATAAATCAGAGTGGCATAATTCTCTTTCAACTTGTTGAGTATTTCCTAAAAAGTATACATTTTTAATTTTTTTTCTTTCAACAATATCCCTAACAGCTTCCAATTCAGGTCCCTCACCTATTAATTTCAACTTCGATTTAATATTAGAAGATAATTTTTCAAAAAAATCAATTACACCTCTAACATTCTTAACTGGCCTAAAATTACTTACATGTGTAATTATTTTATAACCTTCATTATCTTCATTACATCTATTAAGTTGGGTTCTAAACTTTGCAAGATCAACAAAATTTGGAACAACCGTTATTTCTTTTTTTATATTAAAAAAATCAATTGTACTATTTTTTAAACTTTCTGAAACTGATGTAACTACATCAGAATTCTCAATAGAAAATTTTACAGCTGGTTTGTAAAATGGGTGCTTACCAACCAGTGTTATATCTGTTCCATGAAGAGTTGTGACTATTGGAATGTTAATTTTCTCCGATGCAAGTATTTTTTTAGCCATATAAGCAGCATAAGCATGAGGAATAGCATAATGTACATGTATTATATCAATAGAATGTTTTATACATACATCTACTAGTTTACTAGACAAAGCAAGTTCATAAGGCTGAAAGTTAAAAAGTGGGTAAAAAGGGACATTTACCTTATGATAGTAAACAGATTCATTATCTGGCACCAACCTTACGGGCATTTGATATGCTATAAAATGGATTTCATGACCCATTTTAGCTAATTTGTGGCCTAATTCTGTGGCAAGTACACCACTCCCACCAAAAGTTGGATAACATACAATAACGATCTTCATATTTAGTTTAATGAATTTTTGATTAATCTATGAACTTCTGTTCTAATATTGTTTATAATTAGTTTTTTGTTTTCCATTGATGGATATGTTCTATTTGATAAAAAAACATAAATTAGGTTATCCTCAGGATCAGCCCATGCGTAAGTTCCAGTGAACCCTGAATGCCCAAAACTTTCATCAGAAACACATTCGCACGCAGAGTTAGTTTCTTTATCTAATTGACGTTTGTCAAATCCTATGCCACGTCTATTTCCTTTAAAATGTCGTTTATTAAATAAATCGAAGTTAGAGGAACTAAAAATTTCAGTGTCTCCAATTTTACCCTTGGAAAGGAAAAGATGCATCATTTTAGCTACGTCCTCTGAATTTCCAAATAGTCCAGCATGACCTCCAATACCACCTTGCATTGCAGCTCCCATATCATGTACAAAACCTTGTAATTTCGCATATCTAAAATATGTATCAATTTCAGATGGTACTATATTATCTTTAGGGTAGTAATCTCTTGGATTATATGTCAAAGATTTCGCTCTAATTCTAGAAAAAACTTCATTTTTTATAATTAAATCTAGTGATTTATCATACTTAGATTCCAAGAAAGATTTTAAGAAGTAATAAGGGACATCACTATATTTATATTCTTTAACTTTTAAAATATCGCTATCAACTATTCTTTTCATAATAGTATCATTCCAATATTTGTTCATATATAATTTGTCAGCGACTTGAGTTGAAAATTTATTTGATCTAGAATCTTTATAATATTTTTTTATTTGTTTATCAGTGATTGAGTCTAAAGTTTCCTTGTAAAATGGAATCCAAGGAATTAGTGCTGCTTGGTGAGAAAACATCTCATCAAATCTTATGTTAGACTTATCCTTTAAGTTGTATTCAGTATAAATTTGAGAAAGGTTTGTGTCTAAATTAAGTTCATTTTTATCAAACTCTATCAACATTAAAGGAACACTAACAAGGATTTTTGTTAGGGATGCTAAATCATAAAGCATATCATTTGTTACTGCCTTTTTTTTTTAAAGGTCTGATAACCATAAGATTTATTGTAAACAACTTTACCATCTTTAGCAATTAGCAACTGAGCTCCAGGTGTCATTTCTTCTTTAATTGAATGATTTATCAAAGAATCAATTTTTTTAATTCCATTTGTGGAAAATCCATTGTTCAAATAATGAGAATAAGATAATTTATTTATTGTTTCTATCTCGATCTTTGTATTCACAGGTATATCTTCATGAATAGAAACTGGAAGTCTTCCTTTGGATGAAATAGATCCAAATATAACTTGAGCTGCTTTTTCTTGAAAAATATCTCTGTTTTGATATGCGATTAGTATGGATTCAATCCCATCAATATTGATATCAGAAACACAGTAGGGTTTTGCAAATACAGCCAATGTTAAGCTGATATCATTCTTTAGACTTTCAACTAACTTGATTTCATCTTGATTTAATCTAAAAGGCTCAAATGGAGATTCATCAGACTTATGAAATCCAACTACAAGATGATCATATTCTAAAATAATCTCTTTTAGATCTTTAATATTAGTTCCTGTTAGATCTGTTATTTGAGAATATTTATTTAAAAAAGAAAGAAATGATTTATTATTTGCATCACCAATCTTGATGTAAGCTATTTTACTTTCAGCTTGCTTAATAGGTAAATTATTATCATTATTTCTTACTAATGTCATAGATTGTTCTGCCAATTGGTCAAGCAAAGCAAAATCTTCTTCTTCATTCATTTCGGCAACAATGTTACTTTTTTGAATCTCTTTAAAATTATGAAGCCCAGCTTTATACTTAGCCATCAAAATCTTTTTTACTGACTCTTCCAACCTTTCATTTGGGATTTTTTTTCTTGCAAGAGCTTTTTTAATTTGCTTAACACTCTCCTCTAAGTCATTTGGCATAAGTAGTATATCATTACCTACTTTCATTGCACTAACATCTGCATACTCTTTCTTAGTAAAATCAACAACTCCTTTCATATCAAGAGCATCAGTAACAATTAACCCATTAAAACTAAGCTCATTTTTAAGAATATTATTAATGATATTATTTGATAGTGTTGAGGGTAAGTTCCCTTTTTGTAATGATGGCACATTAATATGAGCTGTCATTACAGAAGAAAGATTATTTTCTATCAGCTTTTTATAAGGGTATAGTTCAACATCATAAATCCTTTCTTTGTCAAAAGATATTAAAGGAAGAGTATAATGTGAATCGGTTTGAGTATCACCATGACCAGGGAAATGCTTAGCAGATCCCATTAAATTTGTTGATTGCATACCTTTCAAATATGCTATAGCTTTTTTAGTTACGTTAAACTTATCTTCACCAAATGATCTTGATCCAATAATAGGATTATCAGGGTTGGTATTAATATCTACTACAGGGGCAAAATTTATATGAACTCCAAGTCTATTGGCGTGTTTACCAATTCTTTCACCAACTTTATATACTAGAGACTCATCCTCTATTGCCCCTAAAGTCATATTATAGGGAAATGAGAAAGCATCATCTAGTCTCATCCCTATACCCCATTCAGCATCCATACCAATTAAAAGTGGAACTTTTGAAATACTTTGGAAATGATTTGTTGCATCAGCTTGATCTTCAATTTTACCTAGTGAAAAGATTAGTCCACCAAGTTTATATTTATTAATCAATGAAGAAATATGACTAATTTCTTCTTCTCCATATTTAGTTGCAACCCAAACTGTAAATAATTGACCAATTTTCTCTTCTTGATTCAAAGAATTATAAACACTATCTACCCATTTTTTTTGTTCATCATAATCACTAGTTTCTAGTGGACTTTGTGAGTAATTTAAATTTAAAAAAGTAATGAATGCTATAATTAGAAATTTTCTCATGTTAGTAAAGTTTTATGCCAACTATTTTTAAGTTGAACTTCCCAGTGCTCAATATAATCTTTTTTTGTTTTAATTAAATTATTAAAAACAATGGACTCTTCATTGATTTTACCTTCAGATATTAATGTTTTAAAATCAGATAAACTTTGTAAGTTAATTTTTTCAGAATCAGCCTTGTAAGCAATATTTAATCTATTAAAAAAATCAACTCCAATTTCATTAGATAAATGAATTATAAAGTTTGTTAATTTATCAATGGAGCATCCACTAGCAGAGTTAATTTCTTCATCAACTGAAACAATTAAAAATAAATCATATCTGATTTCAAATGAGGATTTGATTTCAGCTCCATGAGATGACCAATCATTTAAAAATGGAGGAATTTCATTAATTAATAATTTTTGATTTGAAGGACTAATAATTTTATCAGATTGAAATACCCAAAGTTTAGAAGAATCGCTTAACAATTTAAAATCAACCAACATACTAAATAGCTTTATCTAATAACTCAGCAATATCATAAACTACTAGTTCTTTTTTACTTTTTACATTTTTGATGCCGTCTGAAATCATTAATTTACAAAAAGGACAACCTACAGCTACAATATCTGAATTAGACTCAACGATTTCTTCCGTCCTTTTGATGTTAACTTCTTTATTTCCACTCTCCGATTCTTTAAAAATTTGAGCCCCACCAGCACCACAACACAAACCTTTTTCCTTACAATTCTTTAGTTCGTTAATTTCGGTACTCAATTTCTTAATTACATCTCGCGGTGGTTCATAAACCTTATTAGCACGCCCAAGATAACAAGGATCATGAAATGTTATTTTTTTTCCGTTAAAATCAGGCTTTTTAACACGAAGCTTTCCAGATGACAGTAGAAATGATAAAAATTCTGTATGGTGTAAAACCTCATAATTACCGCCTAGTTCAGGATACTCATTTTTAATAGTATTAAAACAATGAGGACATGCAGTAACTATTTTAGAAAAGCTGTAACTATTTAATGTTTGAATATTAGAAATTGCTTGCATTTGAAACAAAAACTCATTACCAGCCCGTTTAGCAGGATCACCAGTACAGCTCTCCTCAGTACCTAAAACAGCATATGATACATTTGCTTTATCAAGTAAATTTGTAAACGATTTAGTTACTTTTCTTGCTTGATCATCGAAAGATCCAGCACAACCTACCCAAAAAAGTACCTCTGGTTGAATTCCATTGTTATTTAACTCTTTTATGGTAGAAATTTTATTCATATTTTAAGATTTACCATCATCAAAAACTTGAATGGTAGCATTTTTTAAAACTAAATCTGTAAATCTACCATTATATCTTGTTGCCTTGACGAGATGATTATCAATCCAATGATAATTTCCACCCCTGGGTTTACCCATTACCATACTGTGATACTTAAATCCATGATCTTTTAGCCATTTTTCAGTTACTGACCTGTGATCTTCAGTTCTGGATGTGAAAAAACAAATAACATGACCTTGATCATACCATCTGTTCAATGTTTCTAATGCATCGGGGTACACATTTGCGGTCGCCATTCTTTCCGGCTCTTCATTTGGAATGTCGTCACATATAGTTCCATCAATATCTATTAAATAATTTTTGATACCATCAGGTAATACGGGACTAATTTTTTCACCACTATCTGATTTTTCCTCAAGTAAGTTGTCGATTTCTTCTTTATTCATATTAATTATTATTTATCCAATTTATTCTGTCTTGATTATTAAACTGCCAAGGAGCTCCATTATTTTCAATATTTGTCATCATGTTATTAATCTCATTGGGAGCTGAAGATTCTTCCATCACCATATATCTTCTTATATCTAAAATTATTGACATTGGATCTATACCAATAGGACAAGACTCTACGCATGCATTACATGTTGTACATGCCCAAATCTCTTCTTTTTTAATATAGTCACCCAATAAACTTTTATTGTCATCTAAAAACTGCTTATTTTTGTTAATATTATTACCAACTTCTTCTAATCTGTCTCTTGTTTTCATCATAATTGATCTTGGGGAAAGAAGTTTTCCAGTAATATTTGCTGGACATTCGCTTGAACAACGTCCGCACTCCGTGCAAGTATATGCGCTTAATAATTGAAATTGGTTTAAATCAAATACATCTTTAGCTCCAAGTCTTTCAATTTCACTATTAGTACTGTTATGTTCAGGATCAATATTGAGCATAAGCTTTACTTCATTTAAAACGGATTTCATGTTAGAAAGTTTGCCTTTACTTTCCAAATTTGAAAAGTAAACATTTGGGAATGCTAGAATAATATGAAGATGTTTTGAATAATATAAATAATTGAGAAAAAATAAAATTCCAATTATATGCAACCACCAACTAGCTCTTTCAATATAAAAAACTGCCTCAACACTTAAATCAGAATACAAAAAAGTCATGTAAGAACTAACAGGAAATGATCCATATTCTAAATAATTATTGAAATTTTCGTTTTGTAAAATTTGATCAGTAGCATTCATATTCAAAAAAAGAAACATTAATATGATTTCAATATATAGAATTATGTTAGCATCCAATTTTGGCCAACCCTTCAAATCATTTTTTATAAATCTATCGATTCTAATAATATTTCGTCTAATCCAGAATAATATGACAGAAATTATCACTAATAGAGCTAATATTTCAAAAAAAGCGATTAAAAAATTATAAAAAGAACCTAAGTATGGTGCTAAGGAACGATGTTTACCACTTACTCCATCAATGATAATTTCTAATAATTCAATATTTATTAATAAGAAAGCTACATAAACTATTAAGTGCAGAAAACCAACAACAGGTCTATCAAACATTTTTGATTGACCAAATGCTATCAATAATGTTTTTTTTATTCTCTCTTGTTTCTTGTCAATATTAGGAATTTTTTTTCCTAGAGAAATGTTTCGATATATCCTTTTACAATTTATAGCAAAAACTGAAATAGAAAAAATAAAAATAGAGACAAAAACAACCGAAGAAATCATAAGTATTCAGTTATTTCTTAGTTTGATATTCTTTATTTTTTTTTCCAAAAAGAGAAAAATGAACGTATCTCTTCGGGTTTAATCTCAAGTCTTCCATTAATAGATTTAGATTGTTACTAGCTTCGTTGAGAGACTTAATCATAGAATCATCATAAATTAATTGATTAAAGGTTCCGTCACCAGAGGATATTTCATCAATTATTGAATTTAAATTATTTGATGTTTTTGTTAAGTTTCCTATGATAAGTTCAACATCACTGAATGAATTTGACAAAGAAGAAAAATTTGATGAGAAATTATCAACATTTGATACAATATCATTTATTTTAATTTCATTACTATTTATAATTGAATTTAAATTTTCAGCGGATTCTTTTAGATTTATTGCTAAATCTGAAAGCTGTGAAAATGATTCTTTAATTTGATTTTGAGAATTAATATCCAAAACGTTATTTATATTTTTTAAAAGAGAATCAGCACTGACAAAGGTTGATTCAATTTTTTCTTGTAAGGGGGATAATTTATCGTTAACAAGCTCTGTCAAACCTGGTGCAACAGAAGACCTTAAAGTATCGCCTGATTGAGCTAATGGACCGTTATTAGGCAAAATAGCAAGAGCTTTACCGCCTATTAATCCTGTCTCATAAATTTGAGCGACACTGTTTTTTGAAAATTTAACTTTATTCTCAACTCTAAATTTAACAAGAATATTCATTGTGTTTTGATAAAATGAAATGTCCTGAATACTTCCAACATTAAATCCACTAACAGTTACAGGTGTTCCTACAGAAACTCCTTCAATATCATCATATATGGCAAAAAAAGTTCTATCAGATGAAAATATGTTATTACTTTTCAAGTAACTAAACCCAACAATGAACATTAGAATTCCTGATAAAACTAAAATGGCTGTTTTTATTTCGTTGGATAACTTCATTACTTATATAAAAGTAAAAATAAAAGGATATTAATTTTCTAATTCATTTAAATATTTATCAATACTATATAATTTATTGTTCTTGAAAAGTTCAATAAATGCATCTTTAAATCCAACAGACTTGGCTCTAATTAGATTTTTTCTTGCATCTTCAATATTATTTGATGATCCAAAATAGTACTTATATACCTTTGAATTCTTTCTTAATGATAATGACTTCAACTCTTTAAAATTATAACTTTTGAGTGGGATCATTTTTGATCCAGTAGCAATTCTAACTTTAAATTCAAAAACATCCTTGGTTATTGAATTACTGATTTCTAAAGTGTTATATGAAACGTTGCCATTAAGATTTAAAAAATATTTATTTATTGCATCACTAATGGCTTGAGCCATTTCTGATTGTCCTTTTTTTGAGTTTAGATATTGACCTTCTGTCTTATTTGTAAGAAAACCTGTTTCTATCAACACACTTGGCATATATGTATACTTTAACACTATGAAACCAGCTTGCTTAACAGTACGATTCTTTCTTTTTAAATTATTAACAAAAGATTTTTGTATTTGATTTGCAGCCAATATGCTCTGATCTAAATACTCCTCTTGCATTAAAACAAGACTTATTACAGACTCTGGGTTGTTAGGGTCAAATCCATCATATTTTTGCTCATAATTTTCTTCTAAAAAAATAACAGAATTCTCTTTTTTTGCTATTTGAAAATTCCTATCGTTAGCATGCAAACCTAGAACAAATGTACCTGCACCGTATGCATTTGAACTATGAGCATCACAATGGATAGATATAAACAAATCGGCATTAGAGTTATTGGCAATTTGTGCTCTTTTAAATAAGTCAACAAATCTGTCGTCTTTTCTAGTATAAATTACTTCGTAGTTTAATTTTTCTAGTTTTTTACCAACTTCTAAAGCAATATTCAAAACAATATTTTTTTCGTAGTAGCCATTTCCTCTGTTTCCAGGATCTTTACCACCATGACCGGCATCTATTACAACTTTATATCCATTTGATTGAGAGAAAACTAAATTTGAAAGAAAAAATAATAGTATAAATAAAGAAGATAAATTATAATTAGACCTTGAATTCATCTCTTATAAAATTATCATTAATTTTGAACTTTGCAGAGTTCAATTTGAATTTTAATAGACAACATATAAACAACATATTAAGATATTTAATAACTCTTTTTTTATTGATCTCTACTCAGCTCACTTTTTCACAGCAAGAAGAAAATAAGAGTGAAATTTCAATCGATACTCTTGAGGAAAAATTATTATTAGACAAAGTAAGAAGAAAAGCTAAAGGATATATAAGAATAAATAACAAAGAAAAAAAAATATTCCTTTTTGATAAAGCAGAACTTTATTATCAAAATATAGAATTGAAAGCTGGAGTTATTGAGTTTGATTGGGGAAAAAATATAGTATCAGCTGGAAGATTAATAGATTCACTAGGTAATTACAGTCAATCTCCAATTTTTAAACAAGGTATGGATGAAATAAATCCAGATTCCCTTAGATACAATTTTGACTCTAAAAAAGCACTTATTTGGAACTCAAGATCTGAGCAAAGTGATATGAACGTTTTTTCTGAGGCAACAAAGAAAGAAAGTGATTCAATTTATTTCTTAAAAGAAGCTAAGGTAACTACTTCAAAAAATTTGGATGATCCTGAATATTACATTAGAGTAAGATCTGCTAAATTTATTCCAAACAATAAAATAATAGCTGGTCCAAGTAATCTATATATATATGATGTACCAACACCAATATTTTTACCCTTTGCCTTTTTTCCGTTAAGTCAAGATCGTAATTCAGGATTTATTTTTCCAACCATTGGTCAAAACAACAACAGAGGTTATTTTTTTCAAAATGGTGGTTATTATTTTGCACCAAGTGATTTTTATGATTTGACTCTTTTAGGAGATTACTACACTAATGGAAGTTATGGAATGAGGGTTGAATCAAACTATAGAAAGAGATATTCTTTTAATGGAAGACTTAGTTTCCGTTTTGAAAATTTAATTGATGGAGAAAGAGGATTGCCAGGTTATTCAAAGTCTGATATTTATAATATAAGATGGACACACTCGCAGGATCCAAAATCCAATCCAAATAGTAGATTTTCAGCATCTGTTAATCTTGGAAGTAGTAATTATTTTAGAGAATCTTTAAATCAGATCAATACACCAAACTTTTTAAACAATACCTTAAATTCTTCAATTTCATATTCAAAAACTTTTAGTGGCTACCCGTCATTAAATCTGTCACTAACTGCATCACATTCTCAAAATACAAGAACAAAAACCGTAAATTTAGTTTTACCTACTTTCCAGGGTAATCTTGAAAGAATTTACCCGTTTGCAAAAA
This sequence comes from Flavobacteriales bacterium, assembly GCA_004321735.1. Classification (GTDB taxonomy): domain Bacteria; phylum Bacteroidota; class Bacteroidia; order Flavobacteriales; family Flavobacteriaceae; genus Eutrophosalina; species Eutrophosalina marina. The sequence goes on from SGZB01000006.1 coordinate 15,873, forward strand.
AGAATGCTCAAAAAAAAGGTATTTTAAAAAACATTAACCTACAGTACTCATTCAGAGGAGAAAATAGAATTAATACCACTGACTCTTTATTTTTGAAAAAAGACATGTTTAAAGATGCAAAGTATGGAATGAAACATTCTATCCCTATAAGTACAAACTTTAAAGTTTTGAAACATTTTAGTGTAAGCATGGGAGGGAATTTCGATGAAATATGGACTGGCGCAACAGTTTTTAGAAACAACTACAACATAAATGAAAATCAAATTGGTGAAGTAGAAAATATTAAAGGCTTTGATCGTTTTTCGCAATATAATTTTGGAATGAGTATTGGAACTACTATTTATGGCCTTTTTAATTTTAAAGAGGGCAAAAATATTCAATCAATTCGTCATGTTATAAGACCCTCAATCAATTATAATATAAGGCCAAGTTTTGAAAAGTATTACGATACCTACATAGTTGATGCTGATGGAAATACAGCAGAATATACAAGATTTGAAGACTCATTCTTTGGCAGACCCTCAAAGAATTACTCAAGTAACATTGGTATAAATTTAAGTAATAACCTAGAAGCTAAAGTTGCTAGCAAAGACAGTTTGAGTACAGAACCAAAAAAAATTAAAATTTTAAATAATCTAAATTTTTCCACAAGCTATAATCTTGCAGCAGATTCATTAAGGTTAGCGCCAATTAGAATGACAGCAGGTTCAACAATTTTTGATAATAAATTAAATATTAATGTAGGTGCAACTTTTGATCCTTATACCATAAATGATAATGGAGTTAGAATAGATAAGTTAAATATTTCAAATGGTGGTGGACTTGTTAGAATGACAAGTGCAAACATAAATATGAGTTACTCAATAGACAGTAAAAGCTTGGGCTCCAATAATAGTCGAGATAATAGTGAAAATCTATCGGGTGGAGGTAGATCTGATGATTTATTTGGACAAAGTCAAGATTTAACAAGAAGCACATTTGACAATGATGATGATGATGATAGTAATAAAAAAGATAAAAATATTACAGAGTATATCAACAATATTGATTGGGACTTTAGATTAGCACACTCATTGACTTATCTAAATAATAGGGGGCAAAAAACAATTAGCAATAATTCTTTAATGTTCTCTGGAAATTTAATGTTATCCAAAAAATGGAAAGTTGGTGGGTCATCTGGATATGATTTTAAAAATAAAGGTTTTACATACACTCAACTTCGTTTTGAAAGAGATTTAGATAGCTGGAAAATGAATTTTAGCTGGGTGCCGTTTAGTGTCAGGGAATCTTGGTACTTTTTTATAGGTATAAAATCTGGATTTTTAAGTGACTTAAAATACGACAAAAGAAAAGAACCTGATAAACGTTTATAATATGAAAAAAATAATTTACACAAAAAAAGCTCCAGATCCTGTTGGACCATACAGTCAAGCAATCTTTGTTAATTCTACTCTATATATTTCTGGCCAAGTTGCTATTAATCCTGAAACAGGTAAAATTGAAAATTCAAATATTGAAAATGAAACACTTCAAGTAATGAAAAATCTTGAAGCTATATTAAACGAGGTTGGTTTTAATTTTAAGAATGTAATTAAAAGCTCAATTTTTTTAAGTGATATGAACAATTTTAATGCTGTTAACAAAGTTTACGGAAGTTTTTTTAGTGTTGAAGATGCTCCTGCAAGAGTCACTGTTGAAGTTAGCAGACTTCCAATGGATGTAAATGTTGAAATTGATATGATTGCTACTTAATCAACTCTTTGTGATATAAAATCAAACCATCTTTAGGTTTTTTTAATATACTTCCAACAATCATATCCCTTTTATTTAGCGCTTCTTGTAATTCGTCTTTTAAGTAATAAGCTATTGATCCGATGAAATGTAAAGGGATTTTTTTACAGTCTTCAAATTGTTCAATTTGATTACTTATGAATAAACTTATTCCTTTGTTAATTAGATTTAAACAATACTTGTTATTCTTATTATCAATCAAAAATTTTGCAAACGTCGCTAAGTATGCTTGAGGATTGGGTTTCTTATAAATAGTATCCTTAACAATATTTGGGTCCAGCTTATATTCCTTAGAAAATTTAAGAGCTAGTTCTGGTGGCATTTTATTAAAAAAGTAATCTTTTAACATTTGTCTTCCGTAATAGTTTCCACTTGCATCGTCCATTAAAACATATCCCATTGAGGTAATTTTTTGAACTATATCAATTCCATCATAATAAGTGCAATTTGAACCAGTTCCAAGAATAGAAACAATAGACTTTGATCCAACAGTTACAGTTGAATAGACTGCTGCGTAAGTATCTTCCTTTACTATAATTCTTGAATTCTCAAAAATAGATTCAAAAACTTTTTTTATTAGTTTTCTAGGAACCTCTGTACCACATCCAGCACCATAAAAGTAAAGATGAGTTATATCTTTTCTTTTTTGGTATAGCTCAAAATTATTGACAATTCTTTGCTCAATATTGTTATAATTTAATATTTGAGGATTTAATCCTTGAGTTTGGGTATCAAATACTATGTTTTTATTGGAATCTAGACAGATCCAATCAGTTTTTGTAGAACCACTATCAGCAATTAAAATCATTTAATTTATGAGCAAAAGTACTTTGCTAAATCAATCAATTTATTTGAATAACCAGCCTCATTGTCATACCAGGAAATGATTTTATAAAACTTAGAATTAAGTTGTATACCACCTTTTGAATCGACAATTGATGTTCTAGCATCTCCTATAAAATCTTGAGAAACAACAGCTTCATCAGTATAACCAAGAATTCCATTTAATTCATTTTCTGATGCAGATTTTAAAGTACTCATAACCTCTTCGTATGAAGTATCCTTTCCTAATTTTACAGTTAGATCAACCACAGAAACATTAGCAGTAGGAACTCTAAAAGCCATTCCTGTAATTTTGCCTTCTAAACTTGGAATAACCTTTGTAACAGCTTTTGCAGCACCTGTTGACGCTGGAATTATATTCAACAAGGAACTTCTCCCACCTCTAAAATCCTTTTTTGATGGCCCATCAACTGTAAATTGAGTCGCAGTAACAGCATGTACAGTTGTCATTAGGGCCTCTTCTACTCCAAAGCTATCATGAAGAACTTTAGTTAATGGTGCCAAACAATTTGTAGTACAGCTTGCATTAGAAACAATTTTATCATTCTTGTCTAGGTCATGATGATTTACACCCATAACATACATAGGAGCATCTTTAGAAGGAGCAGATATAACAACTTTTGGAGCTCCTCCATCAATATGATATTGAGCTGTTTCAAGAGTTGTAAAAATACCAGTACATTCTGCAACTACATCAACACCTTTTTCATCCCATTTAATATTCTTTGGATCTCTTTCTGCAGAAACTATTACAGTTTCTCCATTAACCGATAGGTTATTATCAATAACTGAAATATCAGCATTACATTTTCCATGAACAGAATCGTATTTTAATAAATATGCTAAATGATTAATATCCAATAAATCATTAATAGCAACAATTTGAACATCATCTCTCTCGAGTGATGCTCTCATTACCATTCTACCAATTCTACCAAATCCGTTAATTCCAATTTTTAATTTGCTCATTATATATTTTTAAGTATTCATTATTTTAGACATTCTTAACAATTCTTTATTAATTTTTGATTTTCCTTTAATAGCTTTAGAAAGATCAGTCTTATTTATTTTTCCATTTTGAATTCCAATCATTACTCTGGATTCACCATTTAAAAGGGATTCAACAGCTGTAATACCCATTTGAGTTCCAAGAACCCTATCAAAACATGATGGGCTCCCTCCTCTTTGCATGTGACCTAAAACTGAAACTCTAACTTCATATTTAGGTAACTTTTCTTCAATCATATTTGCTAACTGAAAAACACTTTCACCTGTTTTATCACCCTCAGCAACAACAATTATAGTTGAGGTTTTTCCAGCACTTTTACTTCTTTTCAACGAATTGATTAAGTTATCACTACTCATATTAACCTCAGGAATCAATATTTCTTGAGCTCCAATGGCCAATCCTGTGTTTAAAGCAATAAAACCAGCATCTCTACCCATAACCTCTACTAAAAACAATCTATGATGAGAAATAGCAGTATCTCTTATTTTGTCAATTGCTTCAGTAGCTGTATTAAGAGCAGTATCATATCCCAAGGTATGAGAAGTTCCAAAAAGATCGTTGTCGATTGTCCCTGGTATACCAATTACTGGAAAATTAAATTCTTTAGAAAATTTCAGACCACCAGTAAAGGAACCATCACCCCCGATAACAACTAAACCATCTATTTCATTAGCTTTTATATTTTCAAAAGCTTTTGCTCTTCCCGAATTTGTTTTAAACTGCTCTGATCTAGCAGAATACAGGAACGTACCTCCTCTATTAATAATTCCTCTAACAGAACGAGTGTACAAGTTCTTAGTGTCATTTTCAATCAATCCTGAATATCCTCTAACTATACCAGTACATTTGATATTGTAATGAGCACATGTTCTTGCCACTGCCCTGATCGCAGAATTCATGCCTGGGGAATCTCCTCCACTTGTTAAAACAGCAATATTCTTCACATTTGTTTAATGAATTGCAAAATTAATTTAAATTTTCAAGAAAGAGAATTAATTAATCTAAATTCATCCAAATATTACCAGATTGGTGAGATTTTACAGCTTTTTCAATAAAATCCATACCTCTAACACCCTCGTCGATTGAAGGAAATTCAACGGAATCAAATTTTTGTTTTTTAATAGCTTTAGCTACTCCATTATATATATTTCCCATGGAATCAAAAATACCCTCAGGATGTCCAGGCGGAATTTTAGTTGATATATTAGATATATCATAATTGTATGGGTGAGCAGTTTTTAATACACGCATAGGTTCATTGTCGGAAAGATGATATAAATAATTTGGGTTTTCTTGCTCCCATTTTAAACCACCTTTATCACCATAAATACTAATTCTTAAGTTATTTTCTTCACCAGTAGCAATTTGACTAGATCTAATCGTTCCGTTTGCTCCATTTTCAAGTTGAATCAAAATATTTGCATCAACATCCATTGGATTGTCATCATAAAGATTATTTAGGTGAGATAATATTTTTTTGACATTTGAACCTGCAACCAATTCAACCATATTAAAAGCATGAGTACCTATATCTCCAACACAGCAACTAATTCCAGAAACTTTAGGGTTTAATCTCCAGGTTGAGGATCTTTTTTCTTTATCGTGTACGACAGGGTTTAACCAGCCTTGAAGGTACTGAGCATCTACTTTGTGAACCTTTCCAATCTCACCATTAGCAACCATCTTAGTCATTTGTCTAACCATTGGATAACCGGTATAGGTATATGTAACAGCAAAAACTAAATCTTTTGATTCTTTTATTTTAAAAAGTTCTTTAGCCTCAGCATATGTTGTTGTTAAGGGTTTTTCACATATAACATGAAAATTATTTTCCAATAACATTTTTGCCATTGGAAAGTGAAGAAAATTAGGTGTTAGAACAGAAACAACTTCAATTCTTTTTTCAGAATCAAGCTTTATTTCCTCATTAATAAATGTTTCATAATCCTTGTAAACTCTACTCTCATCTAAACCTAAATGCCTTGCAAATTTTAAACTTTCTTCATGTTCTGGATTAAATACACCTCCAACTATTTCATAATTATCATGCATTGATGAAGCAATCCTATGCAAAACTCCAATAAGTGAATCTCCGCCTCCACCTAAAATCCCAAGTCTAATTTTTTTATTAGGCATTATTAAATCTTAGTTTTTCAAGTTTATTTCTGTTTAAAAATAGAATTCCAAAGAAAAGTATTAGGATTAATGGAAAATAAGTCATGTTTGCTAGCGTTGCTTTTCCTGCAGCAATTTCAGCAAGATCCTGAGTTAATCCAGAATCTAAAGCTATCTGAGTATTATCATCAATCCAAGAACCTATTACAGGATTCCAAATTCCAGTTGCAAACATTCCCATTCCACCAACTAAAGACATTCCTAATGCTCCAGTCTTCGGTAAATATTCTGCTACAAAACCAATCATAGTAGGCCAAAAATAACAAACACCGAAAGCAAATAATACAGCCGCACCATACAGGGCAGTTCCATCAACAATTGACATTAAATAAATTGCAACAGTAGAAACAATAGCAGACATAAATAAAACACCTATTGGATTTAATTTATGTACTATTGGTCCTGCAAAATATCTACCAACCGCCATAATACCTGTTACCATTGCTAATATAAGCATCGGACTTGCTCCCGATTTTTCCAGTAATGGTTGTAACCATTGCTGAGTACCTAGCTCAGTTGTTGCTGTTAATGTCATACATAAAGCGATGAAAATAAAGAGAAAAGTAAATAGTGATCTTATATTAGTACTTGTATCAGTATCTATGTTTTCAGATTTTGGAAATTTCTCTTTATAAAACATATATCCATAAATCAATGTTGGCGGAATCATAACAGCAATCTTTATTTGCCAACCCAAATCAAAAGAGCTTAAAAAATTTGCAGCTAAAGCTCCAATCACTATTCCACCTGGAAACCAAACATGAAATTTGTTCAACATAGTTGTTCTATTGTCAGTATACATATCTGCAATCAAAGGATTACAAGCTGCTTCAACAGAACCATTTGCAAAACCAATCAAAAATGATGAAAGTAAGAGAGTTGTAAAACCATCAGCATAGATTGTCATTACTAAGCCTATCAGATGTGCAAAAAAAGCAAATACTAAAAGTTTTTTTGGACCAAAATAATTATAAAGAAGTCCCCCAAAAATAGTTGCTACAGGAAATCCCCAAAATGCCATTGAGTTAATCCATCCTAACTGAGTATTGTTTAAATTAAAGTCATTCCCAAGTTCTACTAATATTCCCGCTCTAATCGCAAAGGTCATAGCAGTAACAATAAGAGCTATACATGAGGCATTAAATAATGCTTTTTTTGAAATTGTAGTTTCCATATCTTAGTTGTTGTTAATTTCCTAAATATATTAATTCTTTTTATTTCTTTTTAACTTTTTTATAAGCTCAGAAAAATTGTTAAACTCTACATCAAACTGTAATCCTAATCCTTGTGTAAATCCAACTTCATCGCCAAAAAATTGATATTCATTTTCTTTATTAAAAATTCTTGCTCTTAAACTTCCTGAGTCATTTAGTAAAAAATCTACTTGGACATTCCCTAATATTACATTTTCTTCTGTTCCACTTACAGGAACCCCGATCTTTCCATTAATTAATATTCTATCACTTATTTCACTTTGTAGTGTTAATCCTATTCTATCTCGATTTAATAAGCTTGAAGCTGCAAATCTATCACCCTGAGAAAAATTGATGCCAATATTCATCTTATCATTTGGATTTGTAAATATTTCATCAATAATTCCAGAGGCTCTTTGAAATAAATTATTTGTAATTGTTTGTGATGAAATCAAAGATTGAGAAAAGTCATTAATAAAAATCCCTTGTGTGATCAATGATAATGATTGACTTTGTTCTTTTTCATAATCACTTAAGTAATAATCTAATTCAGATTTTACAGCTCCCCTGGTTTCTGGAAATTCTAAATCAAATATTGGAGTATTAAGATTTGATAATTCACCTTCAAGGGATATATTTACTATAGTTGGTATCTTTCTATTGAAAGATGTATTTTGTATGAGTGATGCAGGGTTAGCACCACCAGGAACTTCATACGATGCATTAGCACTTAAAACTCCACTGTATGGTTCACCATCCCACTTTATATTGGCCCCTTTATTGATTTCAAATTGTCTTTCAATAAAACCTAAACTTTTGTAATAGTAATATCCTTTTTCAGCAGTAAAGTCTCCTGATAATGCAAAGGCTCCAGAGTAATCTGAGTTAATTATAATTTTTCCATTACCATAACCACTTATTCTAGAATTAGTGTTTTCATCAAAAATAATCTCAATCAAAGCATTTTCATTTAAATCTAAGTCAAGAGATAATTCTAAACCTCTGTTTAATACACTATCTTCAGAATTATTTGTGAATTTCAAAAAACTTATTTCACTTGTACCATCACCATACTTAATGGGTACTGAAATTTTAGTATTCAAATTTGATCTTCCAGAAATATCAATATCTAAATCTTTCCCATAACCATAAAACTTTGCAATTCCGTCTATAAATCCTGATCCGTAATAATATTCATTATCTTTTCTTTCAGTATTTAATGCTAATAAGTTGTCAGAACTAATTTCAAAGTCTAAAAACCAGTCTTTAAACCTATTATGAGATATTTTACCATCCATAATTCCTACAGTCTTTAAATCTTTATCTTCAATACTGAATTTATCAATTATTATATCATAATTATCAATAATAAATTTTGGGTTATCTAAAAAACTAAATCCAATTCCTAAATATGGAACATCAAAACTTGATTTATTAGCCTGAATGAATCCCTTTAATTCTGGTTTTTTTAAAGTCCCTGATATTTGAATATTGGAATTAAATAAACCTTCTATATTTTTTAGAACATCTTCTCCAATTGCAGAGAAAGGAGATATATCGAAATTTTTTGATTTTAGATCTAAATCAATTGGAAAATCAGAGTCCTCAATTTCAAATTTACCTCTTAAATCTAGAGTTATATTATTTTCCTTCACAACATTCATATTCATTTCATAATAATCTAAACCTTTATTAGATTTAATATTTAAATTAACGTTTCCAATTAAAATATTATTGCCTGAGAATTTATTAATCATAAGAGAGGAAGAACCAAAATATGTTTCATTGATTTTATTTAAAATAATGGAACCATTAACTAATCCTTCATATTGAATATTTTTAGGTTTTGGAAAAATTGAAGAAAAATCAACATTATCAAAATTTGATAAGAATTCAAACTCATTGTTTGTGTCCAGATATCTTAATTCAACTTTTTGATTATTTGATTTAATAGTAAAAGAAGTTAATTGCTTAAAATCTTTACCACTTATAAACAAATTCTTATTCTTTGAAAATGATTTTTCTAAAACCCATTGATTTTTATTGTAATCAAAAATTATTTCATTAATTCTGAAAATTGATTGATTTTGATCATTAAATGAATGATTGATATTAATATTATTTGTGTTGTTATTTGAAATAAAATTTAAGTCAATATTTGTTGAATCATCATTAAAATCAGTATCTAACACAAAAGAACTACCGTTAAAAAATGGTGATAAAATTTCTTGAATCTTGAGTTGAGATTTTTCATCCTCTATCTTGAAATTTACATTTTTTAATTTAATATCATTATTTGAAACACCAGGACTATTAAAATTTAACTCAAAAGTTTTATCATCAATTTTTCCTCCCAAAAACGTATTCTCTTCAATTGAAAAATCTGAACTAAATATTTTAGCAATTTTTGGTTTTAAATTAAAATTAAAACTTATTTCATCATTATTTCTGAGATATTGGTAATTACTGTATCTCGATATAAATGAGTTATAAATATTCTTTAAAAAATTGAAAGATTTGAAATTTCCAATTAAAATCCCATCAATAGCATCAGGAGATGTAATGTTAATAATTCTTTTATCTTCAACAACTCTACTTTGCGCGACTAGTTCTTCAAAATCATAATTTAATTCATTGTCGGAGTAATTGAAATCTATAAATTTCACGTCTCCAATCAGATCTTTTATATTACTTCCACGAAGCTTAGTTACAATATTTCCAGATAATTTATTGTTTATTTTTTGGGACAGGTTCAACTCTGAAAGGTTTGCGTTTTCAATTGATGATGAAAAATCAAAATCTATCAAATCATTGTTGTAGTTAACCGATCCAGAAAAATCCATATTTATATTTTCCTCATCAATACTCAAAAATCCATCGAAAATTTTATCAGAAATATTTCCAGATATATTAATATTCTTGTATTTATAGTTGTTAATTTCGACACTTGATATGTTACCCTCTAGTGATGAATTCAAATATTCATTAGTAAATCCTCTTCCATCAATATTAAAATTAAAATCAGAAAAGCCGAGAAAAGGTAATCCAGTAATTTTAGACAAGTTTAGATTTTTTCCAATAAAAATTCCTTCATATTTGGAATTATCTATATCACCAAAATCAGAAATATTTAAATCAGATGTTATACTCCCTTTATCTGTTAATAGTTCAAAAGAAGATTGAATTATATTATTCGAATATTTTAAATATCCAGAAAGTTCAAATGTTCCTAAATCTGATATTGATGTTGGTAATATATCACCAAAAATTCCTGGATATGTTTTTCTCAAATCTGTAGATGATGATTTTAATTTATTAATATCAATAGAAATTCCGTTTATTTCATTATTATCTAAATCCAATTTTACAAATCCATCAAAAGAAGATGATGAACTTATAATTTCAAGATCACTGAGATCAATACTGTTTTGATTACCTTCAAAATCCAAGATTAATTGGTATGATACTGAGTTGGTTGCATTGAAGAAATCAGAGAAATAAAAGTTAGTTGATTTAATATTTCCTTTATAATTCAAAGAATTGTTATCATTAAAATCATGTAATTCTAAAGTTCCCGAAAAATTAGATTTATTAATATTTGTATTAATATTTTGAAAGATTAATTTATTATCGGCGTATGAAACATTTGAATTAAAATCTTTTAATTCATATTCATTTATATTGGAATCTAAATCCTCTATTTCTAAACTTAATGAATCATTATAGTAGTACATGTTTAAAATCTCAGCATTAGAAATTAAATCACCATTTTCTAAATCAAAATCACTAATAGATAATTTTTTAATTAAAACTTCGTTTTTTAATGTTTTTTCAATGCTTATTGAATTATTATCAACGATTAGATTAGAATCAGTAGAAAGTATTTGATTTAGTAGATTAACATGTATTTTACCTTGTGTTAAACTTATATTGTTGAATTTAAGATCATTATTATTTAAGGCATCTATCATGCTAACGGGGTCTACCCCAACAGCTTTTGAATAAAAAACAGTATCATTTGCTTTATTACTAACCAGTAAATTATTCAGTGATATCTTACCATTCAAACTAATACTTACATCTGACAAGTTAAGATTGATTAATGTGTTTTGAGAAAATCTTTTTGAAATTATAGATTCAATATTTTTTTGGACAAAAAAAACTGAAAAACCAACTATTGATATAAACGAAAAAAGTGCAATTAAAATAACTTTTCTTTTATATTTCTTAATTATAGTTTTGATTACAGAAGATTTATATTTACAAAAAAACAAAAAAATGCCGATAAAAATATTAGGAATAGAAAGTTCTTGTGATGAAACTTCTGCCGCTGTAATTTCAGACAGCACTGTACTATCTAATATTATTACTAATCAAGATGTACATGAAAAATATGGTGGTGTTGTTCCTGAACTTGCATCAAGAGCTCACCAAGTAAATATTATTCCAGTTGTAGATATGGCATTAAAGAAAGCAGGGATAAATAAAAAGTATCTTGATGCAATAGCTTACACAAGAGGCCCAGGACTATTGGGTTCATTATTAGTTGGTGGATCATTTGCAAAATCACTTTCATTGTCCCTAAACATTCCTCTGATTGAGGTAAATCACATGCAAGCACATATATTAGCACATTTTATTGAAGATAATTGTGATGTAAAAACAGATTTTCCATTTTTGGGGGTAAATATCTCAGGTGGTCATACCCAAATTGTATACTGCAGAAATTATTTTGATATGGAAATAATTGGAGAAACACTTGATGATTCAATCGGTGAAGCTTTTGATAAATGTGGTAAAATGTTAGGATTAAAATATCCTGCTGGTCCAAAGATTAACAAATTAGCAAATGAAGGAAATGAAAATAAGTTCAATTTTTCTAAACCTAAAGTTGATGGATTAAATTTTAGTTTCAGTGGACTGAAAACAAATTTTAAAAGGTTTTTAGAGAAAAATCTAAAAAATGATAAGTTTTTTATCGAAAAAGAAATTAATAATTTGTGTGCATCTCTTCAATTAACAATTACAGAAATTTTATTTGAAAAAGTGAAGATTGCTGCAAAGCAAAAAAAAATTTTAAATATAGTATTTGGAGGAGGTGTTTCTGCCAACACAAAAATCAGAGGAATTTTTAAAAATGAAAATAATTTAAAATTATATTTTCCAAAGTTAGAATATACAACTGATAATGCAGCTATGATTGCAATAGTTGGTTATTTGAAATTCAAAGACAACCTATTTTCTGAATTGAATTTAGAATCAAAAGCAAGATATAGTATTTAATGGAGTTATTTTACAATGAACATATTACTAGTAAATCTGAAAGTTTTGAACTTAACAGAGAAGAAACAAAACATATTACTAAAGTTTTAAGAAAAAGAAAAGGCGATTACCTAGATTTTACAAATGGAAAAAATGAAAAATTTAAATGTAAAATAGAATACATTAAAAAAAATACTTCTAACCTTACAATAATTGACTGCTCTAAATATGATTCTAATGAAAATTTACATATTGGAATCTCATTATTGAAATCAACATCAAGGTTTGAAAATTTTTTAGAAAAATGTATAGAAATAGGAATCAAACAAATAACTCCAATAGTTTGTGAAAGAACTGAGAATAAAAAATTCAATAAAATTAGATTAACAAAAATCATGGTTTCAGCCTTGAAACAATCATATAGATTTGAGTTGCCAATTTTAAATGATCCTGTAAATTTTAAAGTTTTTTGTAAGATTAATTATGAAAACAAATTAATTGCTACTTGTGAGGATTTTTTCAAAAAAGAAGAAATTTCTAGAAAAATTATAAAAAAAAACAACTTAATAGCCATTGGTCCAGAGGGAGATTTTACAAATAAAGAAATTGAATTAGCAATTGAAAATAATTTTAAAGCAATAAGCCTTGGAAAAAAAAGACTTAGAGCTGAAACCGCAGGAATGTATGTATGCATGGTAAATTCCTTATATAAATAATATATTTGCAACCAATGACATCTGATTTTAGTAATTCTATTTTAAAAACAATTTTAAAAATTGCAGGATTATCTTTATTAATATATGTAGTTTATAAAGTACACATACTCATTATTTATCTTCTTATTGCCTCAATTTTGTCTCTAATTTTTCGTCCTGTTTTTAATTTTTTTACTCACAAATTAAAATTCAATATAACATTAGCTTCAATTGTGACGCTTTTATTAATAATTCTTATACTCGCTGGACTTATATCTTTACTAATTCCTTTAGTACTTGAACAGGGAAAAAACTTATCTCTATTAAATGTTAATGCTCTAGAATCTAAATTCAATCTTCTGTTATCAGAATTGAATAATTATTTGATACGTTTCAATTTAAATATTGAAGATTCAATAATTAATGTTGAGGAATTTTCTAAACAGAGTATCCAAGCAATACCAATTATACTTAACTCTGTTGGAGGTGTATTAGGTTCATTTACATTGGGCTTATTGTCTGTTTTATTTATCACATTTTTCTTTCTTAGAGATAGTATTAAGTTTGAAAAATGGATAATTCTTTTGCTACCTAACACTTACACCAAAAGAGCAAATAAATCTTTTAGAGAAATAAATAATTTATTATCGAGATATTTTCTTGGTCTAATTCTTCAAATAACAATTTTATTCATCTTTTACACTATTATTCTTTTAATCCTGGGTGTAGAAGATGCTATTGTTATAGCTTTTCTGTGTTCACTTTTAAATCTTATACCATACATCGGACCAATTGTTGGCTTTATTGTAATTACTACTCTAACTATGACAAGTTACCTTGGTTCAGATTTCAGCTCTGTAATTTTACCTAAAACAATTTTTGTAGGCATTGGATATATTGTCGCACAAATCTTTGATAATTTTTTAAGTCAACCATATATCTTTTCTAACTCTGTTAAATCTCATCCGCTAGAAATATTTTTAGTAATTATTTCAGGTGGATTTTTATTTGGTGTAGTTGGAATGATTATAGCTATCCCACTATACACTGCATTTAAAGTAATCGGAAAAGTTTTTTTTAGTGAAAATAAACTTGTAAAAAAACTTACAAAAAACCTCTAATTATATTTTTTCAGTTTGTTTTGAAAACTTAAATTTGAATCCTCTTTGGAGAGGTGCCAGAGTGGTAATGGAGCAGATTGCTAATCTGTCGACGGGTAACTGTCGCCAGGGTTCGAATCCCTGTCTCTCCGCAATCCCTTACTTAAAAGGTAAGGGATTTTTATTTTTTTAGAGTTTGTGTAGTAAATGTACTTTCAAAAATCTTGTCTGCGTTAGATGCCTCAAAGCCATCTCTTCTATGTTTAGTCTCAATATTTTTAACATCAATTGCTAAGTATTGAGGTAATATTTTTCTTTCTGCAAATTCAACATAACTACCAGAAATTAATTTTGTTTTATTATTTGAAAATTTAGCCATTATTTGATTTGCTACTGAGCTGCTTTGAAGTAATAGCCCATCATTGCTTATTTTAATGACTCCTCCAGAATCATTAAGCCTGATATTCATTTTATCGGCTAATAATTTATTAAAATTTTCAAGATTATTATAAGTCTTGGGTAAATCATGAACACTAATCGTATAATGATTTAGATAATATCTATTATAAATTACCCATGAGGCATACTCACTTTCATCTAATAAAGCATCATAATCTGTGATTGAAGGCAATTCCCACAATGGACTGCTGAGAAACTCAATAATCTCATGATGGCTGTTTAAGTTTAGCTTTTTAACGGGATCAGATTTAACTTGACTTGTATACTTGTAAATTATATTTCTAGTATTTATTGAGAGATCATTTACACGCAATTCACTTATAAATATTCTAGGCATATTTTTATCTGGATGTGAATACCAATATGCATTTAACTTTTTTTTATCAAAGTTGTAATAATCTCTTTTTTCATAACCATGATGAATAAATATTTTTTCTAAGGATTGAATACCAAGATATTTAACTCCCAAGGTTCTGAATGCAATGTGATCATTTATGATGTCCTCTTGCTTTTCAATAACCTTATATTTAACTAGTCCATTAGTTATTTTTTTTACATCTGGAACTCTTTCAGAATAGGCTTTAAACAGAGATTCTAAAACTTTATGAATTATTTTTTTTTCTTTAAATATCAACTTAGGTTAATTTATCATTAATAAAAATAATGTAAATTCCTGTAAATTTTGTTGCTACAAATGTTCTCAATAAAAATTGATAATGATATCCATAAAGGAATTGATTTAATTTCAATTGATTTTCTTATTCCTCATGAGGAAGTTTTATTAGATAAAAAAGAAATTTTAAAAAACAATTTAAAATATAAAGATCAATCTGTTATAATTTCTTCCATAATAGCATGCCATGAATCATTTGTAATAATTGATGGACATCATAGATTTACAGCTTTAAAAGAATTGGGTGTTAAAAAAATACCTGTTACTTTAATAAATTACTCTAATAAAGACATAAGAACTACTGATAATAATTCAATTTTAAAAGAAGATCTTATAAGAAATGCAAAAAAGAATAAACTTTATTCTCCAAAATCAACAAAGCATTCGGTGTTTTGCAACGAGAGTAAATTATGGTCTCCAATTACACTTTTATCAACTCTTTTCGAATTAAGAATTAATAGCATCAATAATTGATTTTGCAGTTTTTTTAGAATCGTATTTTGGCTTCCACCCTACATCATTTCTAAATAAATGGTCATCTATGTTTCTTGGCCAAGATTGTGCTATTTTATCTCTAAAATCCTTCTCAAATAAAACTTTTAAATCATATCCTAGTGTATCAATAATATTTCTCCATGAATCAGGAGTAATATTAAAGCTAGTTATGTTGTATGGTGAATTAATACTAATTTTTTCACGATCGATATTCATAAGCTTTATGGATGCTTGAACTGAATCATCAATATGCATCATTGGAAGGATTCTGTCTTTATCCAAGAAACATTTATACTCATTTCCCGATAATGCTGAGTATAACATATCAACTATGTAATCAGTTGTACCTCCACCCGGCTTACTAGCAGAAACAATTCCTGGAAATCGTAATGACCTTATATCCAATAATTTTTTTGAGTTATAATAATTCATCAACTTTTCACAAGCAAGTTTAGAAACACCATACATTGATGATGGCAGCATTGGAACATCATTTAATACATGCTCTAAATTTGAGTTTAATCCAAAAACAGCAATAGAACTAGGCCAAAATATTCTATCAACATTACATTCAATTGAAACTTTAACAACATTTAAAAATCCTTCAGTTGTTAAAATCCATGTTTTGTAAGGAAATGATTCCCCTTTCGCAGAAAGAATTGCAGCTAGATTATAAATTTGATTGATATTATTGGTTTTTATTGTTTTTTTTAAAGAATTATAATCAAGAATATTTAAAAGTTGAAACTGACAATCTAACGTTGAATTTGGAATAATATCAGATGCTATTACATTATTATCTTTAGATAATAGATTGACAAAATACTTACCAAGTTGCCCTGAAGCTCCGATTATTAAAATATTATTATTCAAAAAAAAATTACATTTGAACAAACGTATAAAAAAATGTATAATTCTATTAAATCAAGACTAAAAAATGAACTGAAAGAAATTAAAGAAAGTGGTCGCTTTAAGGATGAAAGAAAAATAATTTCAAAACAGAATTCATTAATAACTACAGAGAAATTAGATGTTATAAATTTTTGTGCTAATAACTACCTTGGTTTGGCTTCAAACCAAGAAATTATTGACGCAGCAAAAACTACTATGGATCAATACGGTTTTGGTTTAGCATCTGTTAGATTTATATGTGGAACTCAAAATATTCATAAAGAACTTGAAAATACAATTTCAAGTTTTTTAGAGACAGAAGATACAATTTTATATGCAGCAGCATTTGATGCTAATGGTGGATTATTTGAGCCGCTTTTCGACGCACAAGATGCGATTATAAGTGATTCTCTTAATCATGCTTCTTTAATTGATGGTATCAGGCTTTGTAAAGCACAACGCTACAGGTATTTAAATAATGACATGGATGATTTGGAAAACAAATTAAAAGAGTCTCAACATTCGAGAAATAGAGTGATTGTAACTGATGGTGTTTTCTCAATGGATGGAACTATCGCAAAACTTGATATAATATGTGATTTAGCTGAAAAATATGATGCTTTGGTATTTGTGGATGATTGTCATTCAACAGGATTTATTGGAAAACAAGGAAAGGGAACTCAGGAGGAATTAAACGTTATGGGCAGAGTTGATGTTATAACTGGAACTCTTGGAAAAGCTTTAGGTGGTGGAAGTGGTGGATTTACATCAGGAAAAAAAGAAATCATTGAAATTTTGAGACAAAAATCTAGACCTTATCTTTTTTCAAACACATTAGCTCCTGCGATAGTTGGAGCATCCATTAAAGCCATCAATCTAATTTCAAATGACAATTCATTAATTCTAAAAATTCAAAATAATACCAAATACTTTAGAAATAAAATTCAGAAAATTGGATTTGATATTAAAGGAGATATACATCCGATCGTACCTGTAATGATTTATGATGATAAAATTGCGAGTGAAATGGCAGATTACATGTATGATAACGGAGTTTATGTCGTTGGATTTTCATATCCAGTTGTTCCTAAAGGCTTGGCAAGAATTAGAGTTCAAATATCCTCAAGTCACACAAAAGATCAAATGGACAAGGCAATTGGTTTATTTGAAAAAGCTGGTAAAAAATTCAAAATTATTTAGAATTTTTATAATTAGACCAGGATTTCATTTTTTCCTTTCCTAAAACATCATTTAATTTTCCCCATAACCTATTATACATCTTTTTTAATTCTATATTCATTTTCTCTTTATTAGACTTGTGAATAGTTCGAATTTTTTGAGCATCTAGAAATCTTTTGAGTTGAATATTGAAAATCTTTTCTGATGTTTGTTCATCGAGAGATAAGACCATGGTCATCTCATCGGAGATTTTCTTTGCTTTTTCTTGTAGTCCGTCTTGTGAAAAAACAGAAAGTGAAAAAAATAAAGAAAAAATCAAAATGTATTTTTTTTTCATTAGTTATAAATTTATTAGTTATGTATAAATTAATAAAATTTAGTGATATGAATTAATTAATTCAAGTGTTTTCTTTTTCCATGTTATGCCGGGCTTCCACTTAGGTGCATTAACTTTAGCTAAATAATTAAATAATTTTTTTTCTAATTTCTGAGCTATTTTTTTTCTTTTTAAAACTAAATTTTCATTTTCTTTAATGTCAATTTTTATGTTATATAATCCGGTTTCATTATTATCATAAAACTTAATTAATTTCATTTCATCTATAATTATTGCAGAATGAGCTCTGTCAATGGCAATCTTATTTTGATAAGGAACATGAAAAACAATTCCATTAAATTTTCTTTTAATATTATCACTTTTATCAAACAACACCTTTTTAAAACTTCCTCCATCTATTTTTTCATTTATAAAATTTTCTTTTCCTCCAGCTAGGTGAATTAAAGTCGGTAGTAAATCTGAGAAAGATATTGGTACTTCAGATTGTGAATTGGGTTTAATATTAGGACCTTTAACTATGAAAGGAACTCGAATTCCTCCTTCATAAGCATCCCATTTCCCTCGTTTAAGTGGATAATTATAACCTTTTTTGTAATTTTTTTTTGGTAAAATAACAGGAACGGATCCATTATCAGAACTATAAATAACATAGGTATTGTTATCAATACCTAATTCTATCAATTTATCTAATATCAATCCAATGCTTGCGTCCAAATCTTCTGTCATTGAAGCAAGACCAATATTTTTATGAACTTCACCAACTTTTTTCTTTTTATATTTTTCAAATGTCTCTTTTCTCATAACTAAATTAGAATGTATTGCATAATGAGATATTTGAAGATAGAACGGAGTTTCAGCTTTATGATTTTCTTCAATAAATTTAATTGCTCTATTAGTAATGCTAAATATTTTTTTTGGATCCTCATTAAATTTGTTACTCCACTGCAATTTATTTGAATCATAATCAAAACCTCCATCTTTATTTTTAGTTGCCCCATCGCTTATGTCATATCCCAAAATTTTTGGATAAGAATCCATTCCCCATTTTCCAAAATGAGCAGTTTTATAATTCGGATTTATTTTTTTTAATTGTTTGGGTATTGTATAATCTGAATTATGATCAATATGTTCAGTATTCATTCCTACTCTAATCATTTTTAACCTTGCAGGAGACTGGCCAAACTGTATGCTATACCTTGATGGAGCGCATACTGGTGCACTTGAATATGCATATGAAAATTTAATACCCTGATAAGCTAATTTTTCAATATTAGGTGTTTCGTAAAAATCACTCTTAGATTCACTTAAACCACTAATCATCTCTACCGAAGTTCCATTCCAACCCTGATCATCAGCCAGAATAAAAATAAAATTTGGACTACCAAAAGAATTTTGAGAAACTATATTATGTACAAATAGTAAGCAAATAAAGTAAATTAAATTTCTAAAATTGATCATTTTTAATTAATTGAGCTATTTGCAGAAACTTCAATTAATGGTATTGGCCAAAAATAATCCTCAGGTTGTCGTGCTCCTTCGACTTTTCCATAAATTAACTTACAATATTCATCATAAACACCAAATCTTGTTAAATCAAAAAATCTGTGACCCTCCATATATAGCTCAACAGCACGTTCTTTTAGTAATTCTTTACGAAAAGAATTCATCGTTAAAGAAGAATAATCAATTTCATTCATTTCTGCTCTTTTTCTTAAAATATTTATATCATTATTTGCAGCAGAAGGATCAGAATTAATTTCAGCACTTGCCTCAGCTCTCATCAAATAAACATCTGCAAGTCTAATTACATGCCAATTTTGCCTACTTGTATACTCTGTGGTTGCCTCAGTGTCAATATATTTTGCTGTCCATATTTGCCATAATGTACCAGCTTTTTTACCAGTTTCTTTTATTGTTGGTATATATCCTGTATGTCCTGCATTTACATTAAAAATTCTTGTGCTTGTTTCATACTCTGAAATTATTGAATGTTTAAACCTATTGTCTGATTTGTCAATTCTATTATTGATGAATTTACCTTTAAGTTTATTAACCCCTCCAAATCCACTTCCAGAAAGTCCAGCATTTCTCGGCGTAAATAAGTTAGATAGTGCAGTACCTTGACCGCTAAGGGATGAACCCTGTATATCAAATATCATTTCTGGATTATTTCCATTATTTGCATCAAAAATTGTGATCCATTCTTCTAAATTATTAGATAACTTAAAACCACTACCATTAATTGCTGAGTCACTTTCTTTCTTAGCATATTTATAATAATCAATGTATGATTCTGGAAATTCAAGATATAGCTTATTGCCAACAACTCCATCAATTGCACTTCGTTTGGCAGATGCTATTCTTGTATAAACTTTAGCCAGGAGGGCATGTGCAGAAGTTCTTGTGGCTCTACCTAAATTATTTGTGTGATTATTGATCGATTCATTTCTTCCCCAACAGTGAGTTGATGCAAAATTTAAATCATCTATTATAATATCATATATCTTTACAATAGATGATACGGGTAATCCTTGATCATCGCCTGAGCTAACAGGCTCAGTTCTCAAGGGGACTTCTCCAAAACAGCGAACTAAATTAAAATAGTTTAATGCTCTTAAAAACTTCGCTTCCCCGATTATTCTGTTTTTTAATTCTTCGTTCATGTTAATTTCAGGCACATTTGCTATTACGTTATTTGCATCTCTAATACCCAAATAAAGCTCTTTCCATAAATTATTAATGCTTTGATTGGATGGAGTCACTACTCCAGTTTTAAATTCCTTATACAAGTAAGAAGACAAGCCTTGGTCAGATGAAGCAAAAAGAGTTGACATAAAGCTTTGTTTGTAATAGCCAATTCCACTTTTTAATCTAGCATAGACTGATGTCAATGCTGCTAAAGCGTCAGTTTCATTTTTATAGAAGTTTTCAGTGCTAGGCTGAGTAAATGGTTCTTCATCAAGAAAATTACAAGAAACAATCGAAACAATCCCTAGATAAATTATTAAACAGTATTTAAAATTTTGACTCATGACAATATTAATAATTAAACTTTAAACCAATTAAAAAAGTTTTAGTCCCTGGATAAGTACCAAAATCAACTCCTCTTTTTTGTGGATTTTTAGTGTAAGTTCTGACCTCTGGATCATAACCTGGATACTTTGTCCAAACAATTAAATTTTGACCAGCAATGTACAATCGCATTTTTCTACCTTCTGAAAAATTAAAATTATATCCAACATTAATGTTCTTTAATCTTAAAAAAGATCCATCATATATATTCCTATCAGACGGTATGGCTCTTTTACCAGGGTCAATTATAGCACCAGGATGAGTCGCATTATTTAAATTTCCAGTGGAAGGGTCATATAAATAATTTCCATTTTCATAAAAAAGTGGTGCTTTCCAAGAATTATTAAAAGATGAGGCTAATACATTTGTAGTTTTTTGTAAACCACTCAATTGCCAAGAATCAACCCAAAACAAATCACCTCCCTTTTGTCCAGTAAATAATAATGTCGCATCCCAATTTTTATAGCTAAAATTATTTGAAATAGAGTAAGTAAAATCAGGGTTTGGGTCACCAATCTTAACATAATCATCGAAATTAATTTCTTGAATTGCTAGGGGTTGACCAGAATCATCTAAATCAATATAGTTATTCACATATTTAATTTCACCAGGTGCAGCACCAGCTATACCACTATCAATTGCTTCATCCCAATTAGAATAAATTCCGTTGGTTTGGGCTCCCCAGTAAATACCTAGGGGTTGACCAACCCTAAAAAGAATTGGATATGCCTGTGAAAAACCAATAAAAGGACCTAATTGAAAATCTAAATTTGAATTTAATTTATTAAGCTTATTTTTATTTAATCCAAAATTTGTATTGAGATTCCAAATAAAATCACTCTTTTCTAGAATTTTTGATTCTATATTAAAATCAACACCCCTATTTTCAACCTCACCAAAGTTATCAACTCTACTTATGTATCCATTTGAAACAGGTAACTGAACATTCTGTAATAAATCACTAGTTAATTTGTGATATAAATCTACAGTTAAACTTAACTTAGAATCTAACAAAGCTATATCAATACCAAAATTAAATTGATCAGTAGTTTCCCAGCTCAAATCATCATTAGCAAGATTAGATTCAAAAAAACCAGTGATAATTTCATCATTAAAATTATAACGAATAGGCATCATAAGTGCTAAAGATTGATATGGTGAAATTGGATTGCTACCAATTTTACCGTAAGACATTCTAAATTTTAGCTCACTCAAATAATCATATTTTTTAAGAAAATCTTCTTTTGAAGCAAACCAAGACAATGCAATTGATGGAAATAATGCACTTTTATTATTTGTAGAGAATTTTGAAGAAGCATCAATTCTTGCATTTAGATCTAAGAAATATTTTCTTTTATAATTATAACCAATTCTAAATAGGGTTGATAACATACCTACTTCTCTAAATTGTGTAATTGGAGTCAGTATTTCCTCAGCAGAAGCAAAATTGTAGAACGAAGTAGCATCTGTTCCAAATCCCCTAGCTTTATTTAATATGGATCTAATTTCACTATTTTCGTAAGTTCCAACCAATGTAGCATCTAATCTGTGGTTTTGAAATTTATTTCTATATCTAAAATTAATTTCAGCATATGTTTTATTATTTTCTAAAACAGATTGTGATGCTTGACCATTTGTGTTTCTTCCTCTGGTTGTGTTTAGAGGATAATAATTATCTCTATTACTCTTTTGAAAATTGTAAGAACCTTTTAATGTTGCTGTTAACTTAGGAGTTAATCTCCCAACGATTTGTATTGTTTGTCTAAAAGAAAAAGATTTTTTACTATCAATTACGTATCTAGCTAATGTGTAAGGATTTGAAACAACATTTCCTTCATTCAGTACTGAGTAAATATCATCGTCTTGTCCAGGCTCTAAAAGAGAAAAAATTGGCTGAAATTGTAATGCTTGTGAAACAACACCTCTTTGTTGAAATATTTCACCATTTCCTACGGAAGCTGCATTTCCTTTTTTATGAGTAAAATATGTTTTAGAATATATATCTATTTTATCGTTGAATGCTTTTCTCTTAACATTCATATTAAAGTTTATTGTTTTATTATTGGAGTTGACAATTACACCTTCTTGATTATTAATTCCAAGACTAAGTGATATATTTCTTTTAAAATCTCCCCCTCTATAGTTTAAATTGTATTTATTACTTAGAGAAAGTTTATACGTTTCATCTTGCCAATTAGTATTTATTCCAGTCGATTGAGGGTATGGAATATTTTCATACTCAATTATTTCCGGGAAATTATCAATATTTATTTGCTGTGTTCCATCAAAGACAGGCCCATTTCTATTAGGATCTGTAATCTCTTGAAATATTTGATTTAAGACTCTTTGGTTCATGTAGGTCTCAAAGCCGGCACCATCCAAAACATCAATATTTCTCCTAACAGAACTAATATAACTTTCATAAGTCAAGGAAATTCTATCTTTTCCATTTTCATTATTAGCTGTTTTTGTTGTAATTAGAATTACACCATTTGCACCTCTTGCACCGTAAATTGCTGTGGCAGCAGCATCTTTTAAAACTTCAATCTTTTCAATATCATTTGGATTAATAAAATTTAGAGAACTTTGTTGTTCCCCACTACCTCCCATTCCTTGAGCATCAGATAATGGAGCAACTGGAATACCATCTAGAACATACAAAGGTTGCGTTCCTCCTAAAATTGAGTTAGTTCCTCTTATTGAAACACCTGATCCACCACCCGGTTCAGAACTTTCAGAAACAACTAATCCAGAAACTTGCCCTTGTAAAATACTCTCTACAGAACCACTCCTGTTTTTTTCGAGCTGATCGGATGTTATCTGAGCTATCGAACCTGATAAATCTTTTTTACTAATATCAAAATAACCTACACTTACAGTTACTTCATCAAGTTCATTAGATTCCATTTCCATAAATACTTTAATTGGTGAGGAAATTACAGACAGCTCAACAGTTTTCATTCCTAAATATGAAACCTTGATTTTATCTCCGGTTGAGATTATTAATTCAAAATTTCCATCCAAATCTGTTACTACTCCAATGTCTTTTCCAATAATTTGAATTGTTGCTCCAGGTAGAGGAATGTTTGTTTCTTTTTCTAAAACAGCTCCCTTTAAATTAAAATCCTGAGAAAAAATAAACACAGAAAAAAGTAATGAAAAAACTGATATTATTTTTTTCATAACTATTTTTTAATCTGCTTCCTTAACCACCAATCTCTGTCAGGGTTATATTTATACTTTTTTTGCAATCTTTCTGACTCTGCTCTTAATTCATTTTCAATATCATTAAAAGAATCATCATTAATTAAGTTTTTCATCTCACCTGGATCATTTACCAAGTCGTAAAGTTCGTCGATATCATTTTTCAGAAAATTATCTATAAACTTATAATTTTTTGTCCGGACTGCAACTTGATTAGGTCCTGCATATGGATATGCAGTATCAACATAATATTCGAAAAGCATACTTTTTCTCCATTTTTTATCTTTTTTGCCCTTCAATAATTTTAGCATAGAATCACCTTGCATGTAACTAGGCTTATTTAATCCAGCTAAATCTAAAATTGTAGGAGCTAAATCTATATTTAGACACTGTTCAGTAACTACAGAGTTTTTAGTAATTAATTTAGGATATCTAATAATCATAGGTATTCTAATAGAATTCTCATAAGCAAGCCTTTTATCAATAAATGTATGTTCGCCCATAAAATAACCGTTATCACTTGTATAAATAACTACAGTGTTTTCTAATTCTCCTATTTCTTCTAAGACTCTCAAAACCTCGCCTAAAGACTCATCAACAGCAATTATACTTTCAAGAAGCCCCATGTATTTGTCTTTGTTAATTGGTGGCCAAGTTATTTCAGGTAATTCTTTAGGGATAGGAAGGTTTTTCTTCCAATCAAAGCCAAATGTTTTTTTTCTCTGCCAATCTGGTTTTCCTTTAAAAGTTTCCTTATGAGTATCGTAAGGTGGTGTAGGTAATTCCTCATTACTGAAAATACCTTCATGTCTTGGAGCAGGTGAAAAAGGTTGATGAACAGCTTTGTGCCATAGATTTAGGCTAAATGGCTTATTCGGATCTCTTAATTCTTTTAACCAAGTTGTTGTTTTTCTTGTTAAAATATCAGTCATATACCCCTTTTCTCTATATTCATTACCATTATCATTAACAGGTGGATCAAAATATTTTCCTTGACCAATAAAACTAAACCAATAATCAAATCCAGGTCTTATATGATTTTTACCTTTTTTATGTGCCATATGAATTTTACCCACATGAGCTGTTTGATATCCAGCATTTTGTAAGTGTACAGAATATGGAGCATAATTCTCCCAATCAGGATCAACATATCTATTATTTTGATTAACGCCATGAATATGAGGATAAGTTCCTGTTAAGAAGCTTGCTCTTGAGGGTGAACATATAGATTGAGTCACAAAAAAATTTTCAACGTTAACTCCCTCTTTTGCTAGCTTATCAATATTTGGAGTCTTCAAAAAAGGATATCTATTCGAGAATCCCACAGCGTCAAAAGGTTGATCATCTACTAGAATAAAAAGAAAATTTGGTCTTTTATCTTTTTTCTGAGAAAATAAGTTTAAACTAAAAAAAACCGTGATTAACAATAAACATCTGATCATAAATTATTAGTTATATTATTCAACTCTAAATGAGTAAACTATTGAATAGCTTACGTTACTTCCGTCTGTTGTTTTAACTCTCCAATAGTATACACCTGCTTCAACTTCAACTTCTAATTCTTGAGAAGTTAAGTCTTTGTGATCATCCGATGGATCTTGTTTTCCATCAGTTGTATCAAAATACACTGTGTATTTTAAATTAGATGTTTCTGTATCTGGATCGGAACCTTCCCAAACTAGCTTTACTTTGCCTTCACTGTTAACTGATGCTGTTGTTCCAGACCCTGGTGACTTTAAATCTGCAGGGAATGGAGCATAACTTGTCTCTCCAGATGCACCAGCTAAATAGAACTTCCATGTATCACTCGCCGCTGTTTGAGTTGTCTGACTATTCTTAGATGTAATCTGCCAAGAATAAGGAGCTCCTTTATTTAAAGCTACAGTAGTGTTGGTTGTTGTTAATCCGTTTTTGTTTATTACAGTATTTGCTTCAAGATTAATAATCTTAAGATCAT
>SGZB01000007.1 GCA_004321735.1 Flavobacteriales bacterium
TTCAAGAACCTTTTTTTCTTCATTGTTTTTAAAAGGAACCAATATTTTTGGTAAGGGTTGACGAACCTTAATTTTTTCTTTCTTTCTCAGAGAAAGAGCTAAAGAACAAATATCTTGAGATAATCTGATTTTATTTTCTAATTCAATATTTATAAGTTCATTAGAATGTATAGGAAAGTCAACCAAATGAACAGAACCAATCTCACTATTAAGATCTTGAAATAGGTTGTCCATATAAAAAGGGCTTATTGGAGATGAAATTATTGAAATTTTACTCAAGCACTCATGTAAAGTTTGGTATGCTGAAAGCTTATCTTCATTATATTCTCCCTTCCAAAATCTTCTTCTTGATAGCCTAACGTACCAGTTACTTAAGTTGTCTTGAACGAAACTTGAAATTAATCTTGCAGCTTTAGTAGGCTCGTAGTGTTCATACGAGCTTTCTACCTCTGCAATTAAAGAGTTAAGCTCAGAAAGTATCCACCTATCTAGCTCGTGCCTTTTAGAGTAAGGAATTGATTTCTCACTTCCATTAAATCCATCAATATTTGCATACAGGCTGAAAAAGGAATAAATGTTATGAATAGTACCAAAAAACTTCCTTTTTATCTCTTCAATTCCACTGATGTCAAATTTTAAATTATCCCATGGATTAGAATTTGAAATCATATACCACCTTGTGGCATCGGGTCCAAAATTATCTAATGTCTCAAATGGATCAACCGCATTTCCTAATCTCTTAGACATTTTTTGACCATTTTTGTCTAACACAAGTCCATTTGAAACAACATTTTTATATGCATTAGTGTTAAAAATCAGAGAACCAATTACGTGAAGTGTATAAAACCACCCACGTGTTTGATCTACGCCTTCAGCTATATAATCAGCTGGAAAATATTTTCTAGAATCAATAAATTCTTTATTTTCAAAAGGATAATGCCATTGAGCATATGGCATTGCACCTGAATCAAACCAAACATCAATCAAATCACTTTCTCTAATCATTTTTTCACCCTTTGAAGAACATAATATTACTGAATCTACTATGTGTTTATGTAAATCTATTTTCTCATAGTTTTCATCACTCATATCTTCAATTGTAAATCCATCAAATGGATTTACAGACATGAATCCTTTTTCAATTGAGTTTTCAATTTCATTAATTAAATCCTTTACCGATCCAATAATTTTTTGTTCACTACCATTTTCAGTAGTCCATATAGGAAGTGGAATTCCCCAAAATCTTGATCTCGACAAATTCCAATCATTTGCATTTTGTAGCCAATTACCAAATCTGCCTTCTCCTGTTGCCTTAGGCTTCCAATTAATCTTGGAATTATTATTAATTAAAGATTCTCTCCTTTCTGTTACTTTCACAAACCATGAATTCAGTGGATAATATAGGATTGGTTTGTCAGTTCTCCAGCAGTTGGGATAACTGTGAGTGTATTTTTCAACTCTGAATGCTTTGTTCTGTTGTTTAAGCCTGATAGCAATTTCAACATCAACTGATTTTTCAGGGGCATCTTCATTAGAATAGTATTCATTTTTTACATATTTACCTCCTATTTCATCTAGACTATCAATAAATTTTCCTTGAAAATCAACAAGGGGCACTAATTCTTTATTATCATTATAAATAAGCATTGGAGGAACTTCCGGGACAGCATTCTTTGCTGCAATCGCATCGTCAGTACCAAAAGTAGGGGCAGTGTGAACTACACCAGTACCATCTTCTGTAGTCACGAAATCACCAGAAATTACTCTGAATGCATTTT
The DNA here is from genome assembly GCA_004321735.1 of Flavobacteriales bacterium. Lineage (GTDB taxonomy): Bacteria > Bacteroidota > Bacteroidia > Flavobacteriales > Flavobacteriaceae > Eutrophosalina > Eutrophosalina marina. Next base: position 1,779 of record SGZB01000007.1, read on the forward strand.
CTGGATTTATTGCTGGTTTAGGTGCATTTTCCCATAATTGATGATAATTGATTCCAACTAATTCATCTCCAGTAAAATCTTCACACACTAAGTAAGGTATATTTTTTATTGAATCAAATCGAAGATCATCCTCATTTTTTAACTCAACAAAATTTCCTTTAAAAACTTTAGGAATCAAATCTTTTGCAAGAATTACATTAATGGATTTATGAGTATATAGATTAAATGTTCTTATTAATACATATTTAATTTTTTTACCAACTGTTAGAGCGGTATTGGATGGTAATGTCCATGGAGTTGTTGTCCAAGCTAAAATGTAAACCTGAGAATACTTTTTAAGTCTTTCAGGCAGTGTTTCTTTAACAAATTCAAATTGTGCAGTGACAGTCGTATCTGTTACGTCTTGATATGTTCCAGGCTGGTTAAGTTCGTGAGAGCTCAAACCAGTACCTGCTTTTGGTGAATATGGCTGTATGCTATAACCTTTATATATTAAGCCATCATTGTAGAGTTCTTTTAGAAGCCACCAAACAGTTTCAATATACTTTGATTTATAAGTGATATAGGGATTGTCCATATCAACCCAATAGCCTATTCTTTCAGTTAATTCATTCCAAACATCAGTATATTTCATAACTGCTTTTTTACAAGCATCATTATATTCTTCAATACTAATTTTGGATCCTATATCTTCTTTGGAAATTTGTAGTTCTTTTTCAACGCCAAGTTCTACTGGCAAACCATGAGTATCCCATCCAGCCTTTCTTTCAACTTTAAATCCCTTTAATGTTTTATATCTACAGAAAATATCTTTGATAGCTCTTGCCATAACGTGATGTATGCCTGGCATTCCGTTAGCAGAAGGGGGGCCTTCAAAAAAAACAAAATCTTTTGAATCTTTTCTGGTTGATATACTTTTTTCAAAAGTATTATCAGTCTTCCAGTATTCTAATATTTCATTAGAAATCTGTACTAGATTCAAATTTTTATATTCTTTAAAAGACATTTTGACTAAAAATGCGAATTTACTCAATTTTAATAGAATTAGCTGATAGAAATTCGCTAATTCAAAGTCAATTTTAAGTTTAGAGATCGGCCTGGTGATGAAATGCCAGATGCAAATTCACGATAATGGATGTCAAAAATATTGTCTAGTAAAACTTGTAAATATGTTTTTGAATTAATTTTTACTAGCGAGGATAGTTGAAATATACCCCATTTTGGCATTCCTCCATATATGGGATTCCCATTTTCATCTATTGATAATATTGGAGTTTCTTCAATACTATCTTCACCTCCCATACTATATTCATTTGGGTTTTTGCTTCTAGAAAATTTATATGTAAGCTGTAACTGATATATGCTTTTGGTAAAATTAAGTTTAAAATTCCCAAAAAGAGGTGGTATTGAAGGCAATGCCATTCCATTATATTTTATGTTGCCCTCAGTATGCGAAAGACTACCTTTAAACTTAAATTCTTTGGTGATGAGCTGAGAAAAATCAAAATTGAATCCGTAAATATCAGATTTGCCTAAATTGAAATTACTCATTGTTAATACTTCATCTCCGTAATAGATAACTGTAGCTGGGTTTTCTGTAGATTTTTCTTCAAAATCATAAAATATATTTCTTCCAATTGTTTCATTTAATCTAGTGTAGAATAAATTAAATGAATAATTAAATTTTCTGTCATATTTAGATAATCCAAAATCAATACTAATGGCTTTTTCAGGCTTAAGATTTGAATTAGGGACGGTTAGTATACCACCATTTTCTCTAATTTTTCCTATATCATCAATGTTTGGAGCTCTAAACCCTTTGGAAATATTTAATGAAAATTTATTGAAATTATTTATTTGATGTGATAATCCTAATGTGTAAGTTAGTGATGAATTAACAAGTTTAAAATCATCAAATTGATTAAAAAATTCATTTAAGTTTAAATTTCCATCAATAGATATACTATTCCATCCTGCTTCAACAAATATTCTTGAAAATCTTGAACCAGCATTTAAATAGGTTTTTTCAGAGATCATTCTTTTTATGTTAAAGTATCCTGCTGTTGAGCTATATGTACTTCCATTATCAGGGTACCTGCTTATTCCGGGAGATTTTAATTTATCAATTATATCATTATTTGAAATAGAAAGTATGTAGTTGTTTCCAATCGATTCAAGGTTGTTTTTTGTTGTTTCAATTCCATATGAAATAAAGTTTTTCTGACTTATATTTTTAGAAAAATCAGCATTTACAGAGAAGATATGTAGTTTTTCTTCTTGAGATCTTAGTTCTAGAGAATTAAATTTTCTGCTATTTCTTGATTCATTAATGTATTGATGGGATAAAATAATTGAACCTTTATCAAAAAGACTTTTAGTTGTTAAGTTGTAATTAATAGAACCAAGTAGTCTTTTTTGAGGGCCATAGTACCATTGGGCGTATTTTAGATTATTATCTTCATTTATTTCATTTAGTTTATCAAATCTTGAAATATTAGAGGATTCAGAAAATTGAAAATTGAGTATTAGATTCGAGTTTTCACTTGTTTTAAAATTAAATTTTTGAAGAAAATCTTTTTGTTTATATGCAGTGTTTTTTTGGACGGAAGTGTTTGAATTAACAGAAGCATTTTCAAAATATTTTGAAGCACTGTTTCTGCTGTAATATTTAACAATTCCCCAATCTTTAAAATCATGTCTTCTATTTTCACCCATTATAACATCACCATAAAAAGATCTTGTGAAACTTGTTAAACTTGCCCATTTTTTGTTTGAAATCTCAATATTCCTTGATCTAATATTTGATTTGTCTGAAATGTTATAAGAATAAGCCCTGGAATAGTTAAGTGAAAAACTATCACTGAATTTTGGCGTCTTAGTATAAAAATGAATTACACCTCCAAGAGCATCAGATCCATAAGCAACTGATGAAGGTCCAAATATCAATTCAGTTCTTTCCAGTGAGTTTTGATCTAGTGTTATAGAGTTTTGAAGATGACCTGATCGGTAAATAGCATTATTCATTCTAACTCCATCAATAACAAGTAAAACTCTATTAGCTTCAAAACCTCGAATAACAGGACTTCCGCCTCCGGCCTGAGTTTTTTGAATATGCACTCCACCAGCTTGATAAAGCAAATCGGCTGTTGTTTTAGGTGCTTCAAGTCTCAGAGAAGAGGCATCAATTACAGACACTTTTCTAGAAATTGATTTTACATCCTGACTATTTCTTGAAACAGAAAGAACAACCCCAGTTAAATTATATGATTTTTCCAAAAGGAATATTTTTTTTCTTGCTACGAGTTCACTTAAAATGATAGACTTTTCTTCATAAGAAATATGACTAAATGTAATGATGTCGTTTTGAACAAAATCATCTAAAGAAACAAGGCCATCAAGGTTGGTAATCGCCCTCTTTGATTTATCAGAATTATATAAAAGTACATTTGGAATTCCGTCTCCTGAATTTTCATCAATCACACTTATTGTCTGTGAATTCAAACTGATAAAACAGAATGAGAAAAATAGGATTAATATGTGCTTAGGAAAAAAGTTCATTTAATATTTCTAATGAGTTTGGAATTTTAAATCCAGGCAAATGAATCATGTAATATTTTAACATCAGATCTATCATTTCTCTTCTTCTTGTTACGTTATATAAGACATCATTAGAATAATCAAATTGTGTGCCTAGTATCAGGGATAGATCATTAGTAACTTGTCCTGATATGCAAGTTGTTGAATCTCGATTTTCACTAAAACATCCATTTTCTAAATCAAAAAACAAATGATTATTAATGTTTTTTTCTGGACAAATACCTAAAAATTTAGTTATATAAACCATAAAAAGAACATGAAAACTTGAATAATTTTCAGATTTTTCAAACCATTCAAAACTACTTTTAAGAAAATCAAAAAGTTTTGTATCTGCGTTATGATTTTTTAAAATCATTGAAAGAACTTCAGAAAGAAAAGCTGCAATATTAAACTTAATTATATCTGAATTAATAGAATTGTAGGTAGATATAATTTTGATGTTTTTTAAAAATGAAAGTTCATTTCCTTTAATATTCCCATTTTCAATTTCAACCAAGTTCAGTCTTTGGAAATGGCCTAATTTAAATCTGCTTTTTTTCTTTGACCTAACACCTTTTACAATGTGAGATGAGTATCCATTTAATAGTGAATAACAGTTTACAATTATGCTTGTTTCAGAATACTTGGTAAAGTTTAATATAATTGATTGAGAAGAAACATTACCCATACTTATATTAAACTACACCTTGAGCAAGCATTGCATCAGCAACTTTTATAAATGCTGAAATATTGGCTCCTTTGTTATAATCAACAAAATCTTTTCCTTTACCATATTCAAGACAAGATTTGTGAATATTAATCATAATTTCTTTTAGCTTTTGATCCACTTCTTCTCTAGTCCAAGAATAGCGCAATGAATTCTGAGCCATTTCAAGACCTGATACAGCAACACCTCCAGCATTTGAAGCTTTTCCCGGTGCATATAAAATTTTATTAAGCTTAAATTGCTTTATTGCCCCTGATTCGCAAGGCATGTTTGCTCCTTCTGCAACACATTTACACCCATTTTTAATTAATAATTTTGCATCACTTTCCGAAACTTCATTTTGAGTTGCACATGGTAAAGCAACATCACATTCTAAGGACCACGGTCTTTTGCCTTTTTCAAATTTAGCATTTGGATATTTTTTCAAATACTCACTAATTCTTTTTCTTTTGTTATTCTTCAAATCCATTATAAAAGAAAGTTTTTCTTCATCTATGCCTTCTTTATCATGAATGAAGCCAGAAGAATCTGACATAGAGATAACTGTTGCTCCTAATTGAATGCATTTTTCAGCAGCATATTGAGCAACATTTCCAGATCCAGAAATTGTAACTGTTTTGCCTATAATGGATTTACCTTCATGGTTAAACATATCTTCAGCAAAATAGACTGTGCCATAACCCGTAGCTTCTGGCCTTATAAGTGATCCTCCCCACGAAACTCCTTTTCCAGTTAAAACTCCAGTGAATTCATTTTTTAATCGTTTATACTGTCCAAACATGTATCCTATTTCTCTTCCACCTACACCTATGTCACCGGCTGGAATATCAGTATTTGGACCAATGTGTCTAAACAACTCCGTCATAAAACTTTGGCAAAACCTCATTACTTCACCATCTGACTTATCTCTTGGGTCAAAATCAGCCCCACCTTTTCCTCCACCCATGGGAAGAGTAGTTAAGCTATTTTTAAATACTTGTTCGAATGCTAAAAATTTTAAAATACTAAGGTTTACGGTCGGGTGAAATCTTAACCCCCCTTTGTATGGACCAATTGCCGAATTCATTTCAACTCTGTATCCTCTGTTTACTCGAATCTCACCCTTATCATCAATCCAATTCACTCTAAACATAACTACTCTTTCCGGTTCGCACATTCTCATAAGAATATTTTTACCGTGATATATATCCTGACTTACAATGTAAGGAATTAGGTCTTCGGACACTTCTCTCACAGCTTGCATAAATTCAGGCTCGTGTGAGTTTCTTTTGTCAATTTCTTTTAGGAAATCAGAAATTATCTTATTCATACTTAGTTGTTTAATACAATTAAAATTAAGTATAATTAATTAATTGCCTGTTTTAAATCATTGATTAAATCTTCATGATCTTCAATACCTACACTAAGTCGAATCAGAGAGTCAACAACACCAGTTTTTTCTCTTAAATCTCTTGGAATTGAAGCATGTGTCATTGAAGCAGGATGATTAGCTAAACTTTCGACACCACCTAAAGATTCAGCAAGTGTAAATACTTTCAGCTTGCTAGTTATTTCTTGAACTGATTTAAAATCTCCATCTTTAGTTGTAAACGAAACCATACCTCCAAAATCTTTCATTTGGGATTTTGCAAGTTGATGATTAGGATGAGATTCAATCCCAGGCCAATATATCTTATCTACTCTTTCATGATTTGATAGAAATTCTACAATTTTTTTTGCGTTAAGACAATGTCTTTCCATTCTTACATGGAGTGTTTTAATTCCTCTTAAAGTTAAAAATGAGTCCATTGGTCCACATGTTGCTCCAGTGGAGTTTTGTAAGAAATATAATTTATCAGCAAGTTCAGAATCTTTTACAACAAGTGCTCCTAAAATAACATCACTATGACCTGCTAAATATTTTGTTGCTGAATGCATTACAATATCTGCTCCTAAATCAAGAGGTTTTTGTAAAAATGGAGTTGCAAATGTATTATCAACAGAAAGCAATATTTTATGCTGTTTAGATAGTTCTGCAATTGATTTAATATCAATTAAATTCATCATTGGGTTTGTTGGTGTTTCAACCCAAATCATTTTAGTTTTATCTGAAATTAACTTGGAAATTTGATTAATATCTTGTAGGTCAGAAAAAATAAAGTTTAAACCAAATTTTTTAAAAACCTTATCAAAAAGTCTATATGAACCCCCATACAAATCATTGGTAGAAATAATTTCATCCCCAGGCTCAAAAAGTTTTAAAACAGCATCAATTGCAGCTAGTCCTGAGCTAAATGCTAAACCATGTTTACCGTTTTCAATACTAGCTATGGAATTTTCTAATGCAGTTCTAGTTGGATTGTGAGTCCTACTGTACTCATAGCCTTGGTGCTCACCCGGCTTAGTTTGAGCATATGTTGAGGTTTGATAAATAGGAGGCATAACAGCTCCATAGCCTTTCTCCTTAATTTGACCTCCATGGATAACCTTAGTGTTAAATTTCATTATTCAACAATAAATTCGCCCCTCATCACTTGATAATGACCTGGGAATGTACAAAGGAATATATATGTTCCAGCTTCAGGTGCATCAAATGTAATTGTATCACTTTCTCCTCCACCAATCATTCTAGTATAGGCATATGTTTCATCACCTTCAGGAATATATTCAGAATCTTTTGATGCCATAGCTCTCTCAGCAAAATCATCCACGTCTGTTGTTTCCTTTAGCAATACAAAATTGTGACCCATAAATTCTTTAGCAATCTTCCCTGTGTGATTTAATGTAAGTGTTACAGACCCTCCAGATTTTACCTTGATTACGGATCTATCAAAAAGCATTTGATCATTTGAGTTTAATACAACCTCGTTAGAAGAAGATGTTTTTTGTTCAGTTGGTGTTTCTTGAACTCTTTTGTAAGAAAATTTTTCTTTCTTTGGCTCATTATCACATCCGATAAATAGAGCTAATAGAGTAAATAGAGTAAGTGTCTTTTTCATTTTAACAGTGTTTATAGTTCAAATTTATAATTCATTAAATCAATAATTGACTTTTAAAGCTTCAAAATTAAATTTATATTTAAATAAACAACTATCATGCAAAGAAGAAATTTTTTATCAAAAGTAGTAACAGCTAGTTTTGCTACAGCACTTTTCCCAAACGCTAATTTTATGAGTAAATCAAATAAAGACCTTAAGATTTCGCTAGCTCAATGGTCTCTAAACAAAGCAATTTTTGGTAAAACTTTAGACCCAATGGATTTTGCTAAAAAAACTAGAAGTTTTGATATAAATGGAATTGAATATGTATCATCATTCTATTCACATCATTCAGATTTACTACAAAAATTTTCTATGAATGAATTGGCCAATGAACTTTTAAGAAGATCTAATGATAATGGAATTGATAATGTATTAATTATGATTGATGCTCAAGGAGATTTAGCTTCATCTGATGAAAATTCTAGACTAGATGCTATTGAAAATCATAAAAAATGGATAGACTTCGCAGCTCAGTTAGGTTGTGAAACTCTTAGGTTAAATTTAAGCGGTGAATCTGAGCTTGAAAAATGGACTGAAAATTCCATAAAATCTCTTACTACTTTGGCTAATTACAATAGTTCAATAAACGTTACAGTAGAAAATCATGGAGGATTATCTTCTAATGGAGCTTATTTAGCTAATGTTATGAGCTCTGTTAATATCAAAAATTGTGGAACCTTGCCTGATTTTGGAAATTTCTGTATTTCAGGAAGTCCTGTTGGAGTTTGTAATGAATGGTATGACAAATACAAAGGAGTTGAAGAATTAATGCCTTATGCACACGCTGTTAGTGCAAAATCATACGATTTTGATGAACTAGGAAATGAAACAACAATCGATTTTAAAAGAATGATGGATATTGTAAAAAATGCTGGTTATAAAGGCTATGTTGGAATTGAATATGAAGGAAATAGAATGAGTGAAGATGAAGGGATCTTAGCTACTAAGAACCTTCTAGAAAAACTGATTTAATTATGAAAACAATAAAAGGTCCTGCTATATTTTTAGCACAATTCTGTGGAGATGAAAAACCATTCAATAATTTAAAAGATATAGCTAAATGGGCTAGTGGCTTGGGATATAAAGCAGTTCAAATCCCTACATGGGATAAAAGAATATTTGATCTTGACAAAGCAGGTTCAAGTAAAGATTATTGTGATGAAGTCAAAGGGACTTTAAAAAATGAGGGACTTGAAATTAGTGAGTTATCAACCCATCTTCAAGGCCAGCTTGTTGCAAGTCATCCAGCATATGATTTAATGTTCGATGTTTTTGCACCTAAAAATGTTCATGGGAATGTGAAGGAAAGAACAAAGTGGGCAGTTGATCAAATGATAAAAGCAATTGATGCCAGTAATCATTTAGGTATAGCTCCAATGGCTTCATTCTCAGGAGCTCTCTTGTTTCACACATTTTATCCTTGGCCTCAACGACCTGCAGGCTTAGTTGAAGAAGGGTTTAAAGAATTAGCAAAAAGATGGAAACCAATTCTTGATCATGCTGATTCAAAGAATGTTGACATTTGTTACGAAATTCATCCGGGTGAAGATCTTCACGATGGAGTAACTTTTGAAAGATTTTTAGAGGCCTCTAACAATCATAATAGAGCCAAAATATTGTATGATCCAAGTCACTTTGTTTTACAACAACTTGATTATTTACAATTCATTGATTTTTATAAAGACCATATTAAAATGTTCCATGTTAAAGACGCAGAGTTTAACCCAACAGGTAAAGCTGGTGTTTATGGTGGCTATTTAGATTGGAAAGATAGACCAGGAAGATTTAGATCACCTGGTGATGGTCAAGTAGATTTTAAATCTATTTTCTCAAAACTTAGTCAATATGGATTTGATGGATGGGCAGTTTTAGAATGGGAGTGCTGTATAAAAAGTCCTGAACAGGGTGCTCGTGAAGGCTCAAAGTTCATTGCTGATCATATAATTGAGGTGACAGAAAAATCATTTGATGATTTCGCAGGAGCAGATATTGATAAAGATCAAATCAAAAAAATACTTGGGTTATGAGAAATCAACTAACAATATTATTCGCATTAATTTTCATTGCTTGTAATGCCCAATCTTCAAAGGATACTGAGATATGGGAGCCAGTTCCTAAAAAAGTATATTCATCATCGGATTCATCTGCTCCAGACGATGCAATTGTATTGTTTGATGGAAAAGATTTATCAAAGTGGAAAGCTAAGTGGGGAGGCAAAGAAAGCGAATGGCAGATTAATGATGATGGTTCAGTTACTGTTGTTTTTGATGGAACTGGAGGGATTCAAACTATAGAGAATTTTGGTTCCGTTCAACTACATTTAGAGTGGAAAACTAGTGAAGATTTATCTCACAAATTACAAGACAGATCTAATAGTGGTGTTTTTCTACAAAACAGATATGAAATTCAGATACTTGATAGTTATGATAATCCAACTTATGTCAATGGTCAAGCAGGATCTGTATACAAACAACATATTCCTTTAGTCAATGCATCAAGAAAACCTGGTGAATGGCAATCATATGACATTATTTTTGAGGCACCTGAATTTAATGATGATGGAGAAAAAACTAAATCTGGATATTTCACTGTTTTTCACAATGGAATATTAATCCAAAATCATGTTGAAATTTTAGGCACGACTGAGAATGTTGGACCGCCCAAAAATATAGCTCATGGTGATGCTCCAATCAGCTTGCAAAATCACTGTTGTACTCAAATTTCATTTAGAAATATTTGGGTTAGAAAATTATAAGAATTCTTTTATAACTTTGTACATGCTTCAATCAATGACCGGATTTGGGTCAGCCTCTTTCAAAATCGATGAATTAGAAATTGAGATCGAAATTAAAACTTTGAATAGTAAATACTTAGACTCCAAAGTTTTATTACCAAATGCCATTTCAGGATACGAATTAGAATTAAATAAATTATTAAAGGATAATTTAATTAGAGGTAAAGTCGATTTAAGAATAAAATTTAGCGATATAGCTAATGAAAGTGTAAAATTTAACAAAGAGGTAATCAGTAAATACATTAATGAATTAAAAGAAGTTTCAGAATTTGATGAATCTCAATTATTAAAGAATGTACTTTCTCTTCCCAATTCAATAAAAAAAGAAGAAAATATAATTCAAGATAATTTCAAGAGAAGAATTTTTGAATGTGTCAATAAAGTTATTGATCAGGTCACAAAGTTCAGAGAAATTGAAGGTAGTAATACCAAAAAAGACTTATTAGATAACTTGGAAAAACTAGACTCGTTTAAAGTTAATTTAGAGAGTTTTAGCAAAGACCACAGAGCTCAGGTAGAGGAGGATTTGAAGTCAAAAATAGATAACCTGAATGTGGAGCTTGATTATGGAAGACTAGAGCAAGAATTATTCTATTACTTAGAAAAGATTGATATAAATGAAGAGATAGTTAGGCTGAATAGCCATCTAAAATTCCTTTCTGATGTGTTAAATAATAACGAAGTTGAAAAGGGAAAAAAATTAGGATTTATTTGTCAAGAAATTGGTAGAGAAATAAATACAATTGGATCAAAAGCTAATAATTCAAGTATTCAATCCAATGTAGTTGAAATGAAAACTTTACTTGAAAAATTAAAAGAGCAATCATTAAATATTCTTTGATGTTAGGGAAAGTAATTATTTTATGTGCACCCTCTGGAAGCGGTAAAACTACCTTAGCTAAACATCTACTTTCTAATGAATTATTTAATTTAAAATTTTCAGTCTCATCAACAACAAGAAGAAAAAGAGACGGGGAAATTGCTGGCAATGATTATCATTTTTTAAGCCTGAATGAGTTTAAAAATAAAATTGATAATGATGAATTTATAGAGTTTGAGCAAGTTTATGAAGATACTTTTTATGGAACTCTCAAATCGGAAGTCAATTCTTTAATTGAAAACAATAACATAATATTTGATGTTGATGTAGTTGGTGCAGAAAGCTTAAAAAACTATTTTGGGGATAAATCCCTTTCTATTTTTATTGCTCCACCGAGTATTAAGGAATTAGAAAACAGATTAATTTCAAGAGCAAAAAACAATAAAGAAGAAATCAATCAAAGAATTAATAAGGCAAAAGAAGAAATGAATAAAAAAAATTCTTTTGATACTGTTTTAATAAATGATGATTTAAACAAAGCAAAAAATAATTTGTCTAAGATTGTGAGCGATTTTTTAATTAATGAATAGAATAGGATTATTTTTTGGGACTTTCGATCCTATACACGTCGGACATGAAGCAATAGCAGAATTTTTTATTAAAAATTATTTTGATGAGATATGGTTTATTGTAACTCCAATGAATCCAGACAAAGTTGAAAAAGGAGTCAGTGATGAGAATGTTAGGTTGGAAATGATCGAAGATTTTTGCAGCAGAAATAATAACTATACATGTTGTGATATTGAGTTAAAACTTAAAAAACCTAATTACACATCAGATACCCTTCACGAAATTTATAAAAAGTATGGTAAAAAGAATTTTTCAATTATAATCGGAGAAGACAACTTACTCACACTACACACTTGGAAAAATTATGAGTTTATACTTGAACATAAAATTTACGTTTATCCAAGGTTCAATGAATTGAACGAAAAAGCGGATTTAATGTCACATAAGAATGTTATAATAAGCGACGCTCCAATGGTAAGAATGTCTTCTTCAAATATTAGAGAAAAGGTGAAATCTGGACATTCTATTAATAAAATGGTGAGTGAGAGTATTGAAAATTTTATTATTGCTCGAGGTATTTATTCTTAAATCACCCTTTTTTTAACCTATATTTAACACTATATAACTATTATTTTTAATAGTATTGTCACCCCAAATATTTTATTATGGAAAAAAGTAATGTAGATATTAAAGCACTAAATGAAAAAATTCAAAAGGAAAGTGCATTTATTGATTTATTAAATCTTGAAGTCAATAAAGTCATTGTTGGCCAAAAGTATATGATCAATAGATTATTAATTGGACTGTTAGGTAAAGGGCATATTTTATTAGAGGGAGTGCCTGGATTAGCTAAAACTTTAGCGATTAACACTTTAAGTCAAGCTGTAAAAGGCTCCTTTAGTAGAATCCAGTTTACACCTGACTTATTGCCAGCGGATGTTATTGGAACGATGATTTATAACATGAAAGAGAATGATTTTTCTATCAAGAAAGGGCCAATCTTTGCAAACTTTGTTTTAGCTGATGAAATAAATAGAGCACCTGCTAAAGTTCAATCTGCGTTACTTGAATCTATGCAAGAAAAACAAGTAACAATAGGAGATAAAACATTCAAACTTCAATTGCCATTTCTTGTTATGGCAACTCAGAATCCAATTGAACAAGAAGGCACATATCCATTACCAGAAGCTCAAATGGATAGATTTATGTTAAAATGTGTTATTAGTTATCCTGAATTTGATGACGAACAACAAATCATAAGATCAAATATTAATGAATCTTTTGAAAAAGTTAAAGCTGTTGTTTCTACAAAAGAAATTCTTTCTGCTCAAGAAGCTGTTAAAGAAGTTTATATGGATGACAAAATTGAAAAATACATTCTAAAATTAATTTTTGCTACTAGATTCCCTGAAGATAATGGTTTAAGTGATTTAAAACCCATTATTGGATTTGGTTCATCCCCGAGAGGGAGTATAAACTTAGCAAAAGCAGCAAAATGTAATGCCTTTATTAATAGGAGAGGATATGTTATTCCTGATGATGTTCGTGAAGTAATTTATGATGTCTTAAGGCATAGAATTGGGCTTACTTATGAAGCTGAAGCTGAGAATATTACAACTCAAGATGTTATTTCAAAAATTGTAAACTCTGTTGATGTCCCTTAATAAATTCAAGTGGAAACTAAAGAATTATTAAAAAAAGTTCGAAAAGTCGAGATAAAGACAAAAAGGCTTTCAAATAATATTTTTGGAGGAGAGTATCATAGTACTTTTAAGGGAAGAGGAATGACTTTTAGCGAAGTTAGAGGTTATGAATTTGGTGATGATGTTAGAAGTATTGATTGGAATGTAACAGCAAGATACAACGCCCCCTTCGTTAAAGTGTTTGAAGAAGAAAGAGAATTAACATTAATGTTAATGGTTGATATAAGTGGCTCAAAGTTTTTTGGAACAGATAATGATCTAAAAAAAAATATAGCAACTGAAATTTCTGCTACTCTTGCTTTTTCTGCAATTCAAAATAACGATAAAGTAGGGTTAATACTTTTTACCGATAATGTTGAGATGTACATACCTCCTGCAAAAGGAAGAACCCACATTTTGAGAATTATAAGAGAGTTGATTGAATTCAAGCCAAAGAGTAAAAGAACAGATATCTCAGCAGCATTGGAGTTTTTTTCAAACGTAACTTCAAAAAAATCAATCGCATTTCTATTATCTGATTTTATATCTAAAGATTATCAAAAGGCTCTTTCAATTGCCAGTAAAAAACATGATTTAACTGGAATAAGAATTTATGACAAATTTGAAGAAGAAATCCCAAATCTTGGATTGATTCCAATGATTGATCAAGAAACTGATAAAGTTGAATTTATTGATACTGGGTCAAAAGATGTTAGAAAGAATTTTAAAATAAATTCTCTTAAAATGAGAGATGAATTTGAAAGTACTTTCAAAAGGAATGGTTCAGGAACAATCAATTGCAGAACAGATCAAAGCTATGTTAAATTACTGTTAGGATATTTTAAAAATCGTGGGTAAACTATCGCTATCAATATTAATTCAGCTCTTTTTTGCATTTAATTTCCTTTTTGCACAAGATACTTCAACAAGAGTCACTACTAAAATTGATACAACAACTATTAAAGTTGGTGAGCAAGTAAATCTGGAAATTAAGATTGAATCCACCGACTTAAGTAATATTGTTTTCCCAGAAGAATTTAATTTTTCACCAGTTGTCATCGCTGAACAATTCCCCTTAGACACTATAGCTTTTCAAAGAAATAAATCAATTTCAAAAAAATTCAAACTGACTTTATTTGATGAAGGGTCATATTTTATTAAACCTCAAGGCATAAGAGTTGGTAGTAAAATATTTTACTCTGATTCTATTCCTTTAGATGTTCTTACTATTAAAGTAGATACTGTTTCTAAGAAGTTTTTTGATATAAAAGAAATTAACCAAACTAAAGAGCAAAAAAAACCATTTCTAACTTATGTTTATGCTCTTTTTTGTATTCTGCTTTCATGTGCCTTAATATATTTCCTTTATAAAAAACTAATTGTTTCTGAAGTTGTAATTGAAGAATATAAAACTCCTTTTCAAATTGCAGTAAATTCTTTAAAGAAACTTGATGAACAAAATATTTCTAATCAATTAGAGGTAAAACAGTATTACACTGAAATGACTGATATTATTAAGTTGTATTTTGAAAAAGATATAGAAATAAGTGCTTTTGAAAGTACAACCAATCAATTGGTCGATAAGTTAAATCTATTAAAGAAATCTAAAAAGCTTAAAATCAGTCAAGAAACAATTGAGAATTTTACTAGTGTTCTATCTAATGCAGATTTAGCAAAATTTGCCAAATATAATCCTGATAAAAAGTTAATAATTGATGATAAAAAACTATTAGAATCTGTTCTAGTTGAAACCAAAAAAGCAATCCCTAATGATATAGAGAAAGAACTTGAAGAAAGAAAGCAACGTGAAAGAAAAATCGAATTCATTAAAAATAGTAGACGAAAGAAGTTTTATATAATTACATCAATTATAGCTATAAGTTCACTTTTTATTTCGATTTTTATTATCATTCCAGAAAAATTTAGCTCTATTTTTATTTTTAATAAGAACAAAAAAATATTAAAAAGTGACTGGGTAAATAGTACATATACTCAATTTAATTTATCATTAGAATCTCCAGACGCGCTAATAAGATCTAAAGACTCTTTGAATTATTCATTGAACTATATTTCTGAAAATCAAGATTTAGTTCTTGAACTTTCATTTGATAATTTTGATGAAAATTCAGATCTAGTGAATATAATGTTAGATGAATTTAGAACTTTAGGATATTCAAATATTATTACAAAAGAGGAAGAATTTTCAACCTCAAGTGATAAGAAGGGAGTTAAAGTTTTTGGATCATTTAATTCCAATGATACTGGCGATAGATTAAATTATAGCACAATATTTTTTGCTACAGATAAAAGCACAATAACCATTCAATTTATTTTTGAAGAAGGAGACGAAAATTTGGATGAAATTGTTAGAAGAATAGAAAATTCAATTGACTTTGTAAATGGATAACATAGTTTTTAAAAATCCTGAGTTTCTTTGGTTATTATTATTAATACCGGTAATCATATTTTTTATGTATTACTTCAGGTTTAAGAAAGTTAGTAACCTGAAAATATCATCATTTGATAATTTTAAAACCAAATCTTTCAAGTCTAAACTATACCCTTTACTGAACACATTAAGAATTATTTCTATTGCTCTTGTAATCATTGCACTTTCTAGGCCACAAGAAATTAGTAATTCAAGTAGAACAAAAACTAGTAGTGGTATTGATATTGTAATTGCTGTAGATATTTCTTCAAGTATGTTAGCTCAGGACTTAAAACCTAATAGATTAGAAGCATTAAAATCTGTTGCATCTGAGTTTATTAATGATAGAATTAATGACAGGATTGGTTTAGTTATTTATGCAGGAGAGAGCTACACAAAAACACCAGTTACTTCCGACAAAGAAGTTGTAATTAATTCTCTGACTGAAATTTCATTTGATGGAATAATTGATGATGGAACTGCTATTGGAATGGGGTTAGCTACCTCAGTAAATAGATTAAAAGATAGTAAAGCTAAGAGTAAAGTGATAATTCTTTTGACGGATGGAGTTAATAATTCTGGATTTATAGATCCGTCAACAGCTTCAGATTTAGCTTCTACATATGGAATTAAAACCTATACAATTGGTTTAGGTACAAATGGTAATGCCAGAGCCCCGGTTGCTTTGAATCCAAATGGTTCTTTTAGATTTGGAATTACTAAAGTAGAAATTGATGAGGACTTGTTAAATGAGGTTGCAGATAAGACAGGTGGAAAATATTTTAGAGCTACTGACAATAGAAAGCTGGAAGAGATTTATGAGGAGATAAATAAGTTAGAAAAAACAGAAGTTGAAGAAATTAAATATTCTGATGTTGATGAAAAGTATAGGCCATTTGCTTTACTAGCATTTGCTTTTATTTCTCTTGAACTTTTTTTAAAATATGTATTTTTTAGAAGTGTAATTTAATGTATCAATTAGACGAAATATCATTTATTTATTTAGGGTTGATTATCCCAGTTCTTTTTTTAGTTTTTTTAATATTCAGAAGATGGCAAAAAAAATCCATTAGAAAATATTTTGATATAAATACAATTAAATTTCTAAGTCCAGAAATTTCAAATTCAAAACCATTACTCAAGTTTATTATAATTTCCATTGCTTTACTCATGCTCGTAATATCATTGGTAAACCCAAAAATTGGAACAGAACTTAAGACAGTAAAAAGAGAAGGAGTTGATATTGTATTCGCCATTGATGTTTCAAAGAGTATGTTGGCTGAAGATATCGCCCCTAACAGAATCATTAAATCTAAAAGAATTGTTTCAGAGTTATTTAATAATCTTGGATCTGACAGGGTTGGAATAATCGCTTATGCATCTACAGCAATTCCTGTTTTACCAATTACAACGGACTTTTCATCTGCTAGAATGTTTTTAGAAAGTTTAAACACAGACATGTTATCATCGCAGGGAACTTCTATAGCTGAAGCTATTAATCTTTCTAAAAATTATTTTAATGACGAAAATCAAACAAACAGAGTTTTGTGTGTTATTTCAGATGGGGAAGATCATGAGATTCAAAATAATAATTTAAGTGATATTGCTAGAGAATCTGGAATTACAATTATAAGTATTGGAGTTGGTTCACCCAATGGAGCTCCAATTCCAATTAAAGAAAATGATATTGTTAAATCATATAAGAAAGATGATAAAGGTGAAGTTGTAATAACTAAGCTTAATGAAAATATATTAAAAGATATGGCTATACAAACTGGTGGAATTTATTTTAAAGGAGATAATACAAGTTCAGTTGTAAGTAGCATTGTAGAAGAGTTGAAGGAAATGGATAAACAAGAGTTTGAATCAAAGCAATTTGTTTCATTTAAAGACCAGTTTCAGTGGTTTTTATTTGTGGGGCTATTTTTGATTATTCTTGATGTAGTAGTTTTTGAAAGAAAAACATATTGGTTAGATAAGTTAAATTTGTTTAATGAAAATGAAAAAGTATAAGTTATTATTTGCAGTACTTTCTTTTGGGCTGATGAGCGCACAAAATAATATTGAAAAAAAATCAAATAACCTTGTGTTTGATGGGAATATTGAATTCGAAAAAAAAGATTTAGAACTGGCTGAATATAAATTCAGAAAAGCAAAGGCAATTGATTCATTCAACTATAATGCACCATACAACTTAGGTAATTCACTTTATAAAAATAAATTAAGCGTAGATGCTGAGCTCATGTATAAGAAAGCTCTAAGGATTGATGCATCTAAAGAAAATAAGCACAAAGGGTTTCATAATCTTGGAAATACTTACATGCAAAAAGAAGATTATCAAAATGCTGTAAATGCATTTAGAAGTGCATTGTTGAATAACCCAGATGATGAAGAAACTAGATATAATTATGTTTTAGCAAAAGAGTTGTTAAAAAAACAGAATCAAAATAAGGATAATAACAAAGACCAAAAGGATCAAAAAGATAAAAACCAGGATCAAAAAGATAAAAACCAGGATCAAAAAGAAAATGAAGGAGAAAATGATAAAAAGGACAAGGATCAAAAAAACAAGGATGGCGATAAAAATCCGCAGGAACCTAAGAAAAATCAAATTTCTCCTCAACAGCTAAAAAATTTATTAGAAGCGATGAACAAGGAAGAGAAAAAAGTTCAAGATAAAGTGAATAAGAAAAAGTTTAAAGGAAATCCAAAATTAAATAAAAAGGACTGGTAAGAAAATGAGATTATTTGTATACATATCATTTTTGTTTTTTTTAAATATTAGTTTCTCCCAAGTTAAATTTGAAGCTGAAGTAAGTAAGGCTAAACTTGGACTAAATGAAAATTTGAGAGTAGATTTCAAAATGAATAAAGATGGAGATAACTTTAGCCCTCCCTCTTTTAATGGATTTAGAGTTGTTGGTGGACCAAATCAATCAGTGAGTAACAGCTGGATAAATGGCGTTAGAACTTTTTCAAAAACCTACTCTTATTTTTTAACACCAGAAAAAAAAGGGAATTATACCATAGGTCAAGCTTCAATTGAAATTGATGGAGATATTTATAAAACATTACCTGTAAAAGTTCAAGTTACTGAAGCTGTTGAATCTTCATTATCACCAGGAAGTCCTTCATCGGTTGTTGATGATGACATTGAGCTAAGTATTGAAATTTCAAAATCAAATCCGTATTTAAATGAGCCAATTTCTGTTGAATTTAAATTATTATTTAATCCAAAAATTAACGTCACCAATCTTGGCGAAATTGATAATCCTGAATTCAAAAATTTTTGGTCGCAAAATATAAAGATACCGAGATTAGAAATTAAAAGTACATCATATAAAGGTCAGAGATATAATTATGTAACTTGGAAAAAAGCATTATTATTTCCACAAAAAGCAGGGGATTTAGAGATCTTGCCATTAACCCTTGATGTTACAATTGATGTACCTACTAATCGCAGAGATTTTTTTGGTAACACAATTTATACTCAAACCTCAAAAAAGGTTGCCTCTAGAAAAAGAGTTATTAAGGTCAAAAATTTTCCTGAAAATGGGAAACCTGAAAGCTTTAATGGTGCTGTTGGTAATTTTGATATTTCATTAAATTCTTCTAAATCTCAATTGAAGGCTACAGAATCATTTCAACTAGAGTTTAAGGTGAATGGTAATGGAAATTTAAAGCTGTTCTCACTGCCTGAAATTATAGTACCATCTTCTCTTGAAAAATATACTCCTGAATTTAAGGAGAAAATAAATACTAGTCTTAGCGGTATGAATGGTGAAATTTCCAATGTTTACACAATTGTACCTCAATATCAAGGTAAATATCCCATTCCTCCAGTTGAGTTTTCATTTTTTAATCCTAAGACAGAACAATATGTAACGCTTTACTCAAATGAAAGTATCGTAGATGTATTAGATGGGCCCACAAGACTTTCGGAGGCTAATGTTCAAGCTACTAATCCTGTAAGTAACTCTATAACTAGTAGCGATCAATTTAATTTTATTAAATTAAGTTCCAACTTTATTCAAATTGATAGAAAGAATATAATTGATTCTAAAAAAATATTATTTACATTATTTCTAATCCCAATAATAATTTTAGTCCTTGCAATAATTTATTTCAATCTACGAAATAAGAAGGTTTCTGAAAATACTTTAAAATCTAGAGATGCCGATCTTCTTGCTAGACAATACTTAAATAATGCAAAGATTGATATGAACAATAAAGATTCTTTTTACGCATCATTGGAAAGTGCGTTGTTTAATTTTATTAAGTCTAAATATTTAATTGAAAGAGAGGATTTTTCAAAAGATAGGTTAAAGAGTATTTTGGAAAAAGATAAAATTTCAGATAATATAATTGAAGATTTAATCGATATAATTAATAGTTGTGAGCTTGCAAGATATACTCCAACTACACCTGAAGGTATGGACCAGGATTATGAAAAGGCAGTTAAAGTGATTTCTAATTTTGATAAGAGATAATATGTATAAATTTTTATTTTTTTCTTTAATAATTTTAAATCAAAACTTAACAACTTTGTTTGATGAGGGGAACTCATTTTATAATAATGGTAATTATGAGCAAGCCATTGAAAAGTATTCATCAATAATCAAATCAGGCTTTGAATCTTCAGAATTGTATTATAATTTAGGCAACTCCTATTATAAAATAAATGACATAGCAAATTCTATTTTTTACTTTGAAAAATCATTACTATTAGACCCCAATAATTTAGAATCAAAAAATAATCTTTCTTTTGCTAACAACATGACTATTGACAGGATTGAAACGGTTCCTGTTAATCAAATAGCAAAGCTCATATCTAACTTATCCACTTTGTTTAAATACCAGCAATGGTTTTATGTTGCTTTATTCATTGAACTTATCTCAGTAGTGTTTTTTATTCTGTATTTATTTAATAAAAACCCCGATACTAAAAGAAAATACTTCTCAATTTCTATTAGCTTTTTTATTCTCTTTTCTGTAGTATTAGCTATATCATTTAATTCAAAATCAATTTCAGATAAAAATAATCCTGCTATAATTTTTGAAAACAGAATCGCATTTAAAACTGAACCTAATGAAAGATCAGAGCAGATTTTCGAGTTGAATAAAGGAACTAAAGTCAATATAATTGAGGAGGTTAACGAATGGAGTCTGGTAGAGCTTTCTAATGGTAGTAAAGGGTGGATCTTAAAATCTTCCTTTCAGTCTCTTAAATAAACATCATTTCATTTTCAAATAGAAACAAGAGATTTTCACTTAACATCTCCAATAAATTAAAACTCACTGAAGTTTCTAGATTCAGAAAATCAAATACTTTTACTGAAAAAAGAGTGTCTAGATAATTAATTAATAAAACTAATATTGAAAGGATTATAATAAATTTTAAAGACCTAAAAATTCCACCAAATACTCTATTAAACAATCCTAATGAAGCAAGTTTTACCAGTTTAGTCAATGATTTTCCAATCAAGCTGAAAATTATCGCGATAGAAATAAATAAAATAAAAAAGCTTAAAATATTGACTATTCTAATATCAATTTCTATAAAAGATAATATGACTTTTGAGCATCTTTCAGAAAAATAACTAGCACCCATTAGCCCTATAAAAAAGCCTAAAAAAGAAGCTAATTCATTAAAAAATCCTTTAAAAAATCCTCTTACAAATGCGATTGCTAATACGGAAAAAATTATTATATCAAAATAATTCAATATGAAACTTTAAGTTTGTAATGTCTGATAAAAATAGAATGAATAAGAATCAAAAAAAAATAAAAAGATGGGATAATTTAATTGATAAATTAAGTAAAAGCTTTAATGAAGGTGAAATTATAGATTTAGAAGGTGTTATTTATTTAATTGGAATTCAAGAACTTGGAAAATTTGATAAAAAATTTAAAAAGGATGAAAAAGTTAATTTAATGCACATTGCAATTTGTAAACTTCTAGAGCCTTACGGATATTATAAATTCGAATTTGTTGATGAAGATGGTTGGCCTCATTACGGTTTAAATTCAAAGCTTCCTAAGTTAAAACCTGGAGAACAATCCATTTTAATGAAAGAATCTATCATAAGCTATTTTTTAAAAAAAGGTTTTATTAATTAACTTTACACCATAATTCTAACAATGGATATTGAAAAGATTAAAAATGATATTGTTGACTTTAAAATAACAGACAATATTTCTCTGGAAAAATTTAGGTTATCATTCCTTTCAAAAAAAGGAATTATCCCATCTCTTTTTTCTGAACTTAGAAATGTTCCAAAAGAACAAAAAAAAGAAGCTGGTCAAAAAATTAATGATTTAAAAAAGTTAGCTACAGAAATATTTGAAAAAGGCAAATTAGATTTCAGTAAAGCGGAAGAAAAATCAGTGATTGATGATTTTACTAAACCTTCAAATATTTTAAGATTAGGTTCAAGACATCCAATCTCAATTGTAAAAAATAAAATAATTGATATTTTCCTAAAAATTGGTTTTGATATTTCTGAAGGACCAGAAATTGAGGATGATTGGCATAACTTTACAGCTTTAAATCTTCCAGAATATCATCCTGCAAGAGATATGCAGGACACATTCTACCTTAGTAAAGATCCTGATTGGTTATTAAGAACTCATACGTCATCTGTTCAGATAAGACATATGGAAAATAATAAACCTCCAATCAGAACAATATCACCTGGAAGAGTTTACAGAAATGAAGACATCTCTGCAAGATCTCATTGTTTTTTTCATCAAATTGAAGGTTTGTATATCGATAAAAATGTTTCATTTGTTGACCTTAAACAAACTTTACTTTATTTCACGAAAGAACTATTTGGAAAAAATAAAATAAGATTAAGACCTTCATATTTTCCATTTACTGAGCCTAGTGCTGAGCTAGATATTTATTGGGGATTAGAAACAGAAACTGATTACAGAATAACTAAAGGTACTGGATGGTTAGAAATATTAGGATGTGGAATGGTTGATCCTAATGTCTTAAAGAATTGTAATATTGATCCAAATGAATATTCTGGATATGCATTCGGTCTTGGTCTTGAAAGAATTACAATGCTTTTATATCAAATTGATGATATAAGAACATTATACGAAAATGATATAAGGTTTTTAAGTCAGTTTAGCAAATCAATATAACTTATCAGCTAGATCCCTTATTGTTTTTTTTGGATTAGCAAGTTCATAAAGGATACTGTAAGTTGCATTAATGTATGTGCATTCAATATTTAGCTTTTTTGCTATTTCATAAGCGTTTTTAGCAGCATAATATCCTTCAACAACCATTGACATTTCAGACATAGCAGATTTTACGGAATAACCTTTGCCTAACATATTTCCGAATGTTCTATTTCTACTAAAAGTTGAGTAAGTGGTAACTAATAAATCTCCAAAGTATGCAGAATGATTTAGATCTCTATTTTTATCCTTTTTAATTGTAGTTATGAAAAGTCTAAGTTCCTTAGCACAATGACTGATTAGTACACTTAGAAAATTATCACCATATCCTAAACCATGACATACACCAACAAGAAGCGAATAAACATTCTTAATGGTTGCAGAATATTCGATCCCAATTAAATCATTAGAAAAAGAAGTTTTAATATAATTTGTTGATAGTTTTTCAGAGATAAATTTCCCCAAATTCTTAGTATTTGTTCCAACAGTTAAGTATGAAAGCTTTTCTTGGGCTACTTCTTCAGCATGACATGGTCCACTGATTATTCCGATATTTTCATAAGGGACTTTAAATTCTTTATTGAAATGTTCAGAAATAACTAATTGTGTAATTGGTATTACACCTTTTGATGCAGAGATAATGTACTTCCCCTTTAATTTATCTTTATGCTCTTTAAAAGTTTTGTGTATGAATGGACTTGGAGTCGCAATAACAAGTAGATCTGAGTTGTCTATGATTTCTTCAATCTTTGAATACATTGTAATTTTTTTTATATCAAGCTGAATATGTCTTAAATATTTTGTGTTTCTATTTTTAAGTTGAATATTCTCAATAAGCTCAGAATCGCGAATAAACCAATTTAGTTTTTCAGTGTTTTCAAGAAAAATTTTCACGAGTGCTGTTCCCCAGCTTCCCCCTCCAATAACAGCGATATCATTTAATTTATTCACTTTAACAATTCTTTAATATTTGGAAAAACAAATTTAAACTAAATTTATTATGTTAGTTTTTCAAAGTTTGTTTAAGAACACCCTCCCTAGGGTGTTTTTTTTTAAAATGACAGTAAAATTAAGATTAAACTAATCTCATAAAAAAAGAAAATTCTAAAGTGTTTCTTTCTTATATCACTTTCTTTATTATGCATATGCCACCCAACGATTGCTGAAATGAATGCAATAATTGTATAAGTTAATTCTATTGAAAGAGCTTTCTCTCCTATAAGAACTAAGGCTAAATAGGATGAAATTTTAAAAAATAAAAAAATCAAACCAAATACTGACATTCTGAAATCTGTAATAGAATATTCTTTACCCTTAATAAACTTGTAAAGAGATGCTAATGTTATATACGATAGAATTGCTATTGATGCTATTTTTAAAAAATCATTAGAGTAGAGAAGATACATATTCATTAGAAAGAGGCCGAAATTAATTGTTTAGTGTATTTCTTAGCGTTGTTTATCACCTTTTCTGTTTCCCTGTAATCTAATATTACCCCATTTCTTAATACAACAATTCTATCAGCAATTGATTGAATAAGGGAAATATCATGAGAAATAAAAATTAAACTTAGTGACATTTTTTCCTTAATCTTAAGTAAAAGCTCAAGAATTAATTTTTGAACATTTTTATCTAGAGCTGAAACACATTCATCACAAATCAGAACTTTTGGTGATATAGAAATAGCCCTTGCAATAACAACTCTTTGCCTCTCGCCCCCAGAAAGCTCGGACGGAAGTTTGTTATGAAGCTTTGAATTTAAATTTACACTTTCAAGAATAGAAGTTGCTCGTTCTTTTAAATCTTTATTAGCTGCTATTTTATGAAATTTAAGTACTTCAACAATTTGATTTATTACTTTTATCGAGGGATCAAGAGAAGCATAAGGATCTTGAAAAATGACTTGAATTTTTTTACTTAGATCAGTCCTGTTAAAGTCTTTAATATTGTCTGTATTAAAATAAATATTACCTGTATAATTTCTATAAATATTCAAAATACATCTAGCTATAGATGTTTTTCCTGATCCAGATTCTCCAATAATACCTAAGACCTCATTTCTTTTAAGATTGAAGTTAATTTCACTGAGAATTTTAAAATCATTAATCTCTAGATTTAATTTTTCAATTGTGAGAAGGTTTTTAGTTGAAGGCTCATTTTCAGATTTATTAACAATTGGTTTGAAGTTAAGCTCAATTAGATTTTTAGTATAGTTGTTTTTTGGGGACTTAAATACATCGTTTGTATTCCCTTTTTCAACTAATTTTCCATTCTTTAAAAAAACAACCTCATCACATATTTTGTGAATTAATTTCAAGTTATGAGAAATAAAAATCATACTTAATTCAAATTCTTTTTTTAGATCTAAAAGAAGCTCAATTATTTCTTTTTTTATAAGTGCATCAAGCGAGGATGTTGCCTCATCACAAATTATGATTTTCGAGTTTTTTACAATCATCATTGCAATCATAATTCTTTGTTTTTGTCCTCCACTAAGTTCGTGGGGATATCTATTAAGTATTTCCTTTGGGTTAGAAAATTTTACTTTTTTAAGAATTTCACTCAAAAAATCTTTTGAGGATTTTTGATTAATAACTTCTAACATTTGATCACCGCACTTCATACTGGGGTTTAGATAGCTAGAGGGATCTTGAAAAATTATCCCAATTTCCTTTTTAAGAAAACCTCTAAATTGATTTGAATCATAGCTTGTTATATTGTCTCCATTATATATAATATTTCCAATTTGCTTCAAGCCTTTATATTTTAAAATATTTAATATAGAAAGTGCAGTTAAGGATTTACCGCTACCAGATTCTCCAATAATACCAAGAATTGAATATCTTTTTAAATTGAAACTAATGTTTTGTAAAAGTAGATTTTCATTTGAAAAAACACTTAGATTGTTAACCTCGATAATTGGTGCTAACTTTTTCTTCATTTTAGTTTTTTATATATCTCATTCCTGGAACTGCTTTGTTTAACTTTACATCTACTTTAATTGATTCATTGTTTTCATTTATAAACTTAATTATTTCATCAGAAGAAACATAAACAGTTGCTTTACCTTTAGGTGCCAACCCAAACCCTTGAGTATACTCTCCATTTTGTTTTTTTTCTCCTCTTATTTTTACTTCATTATTTGATGTATTCACCAATTCAGCTGAATAATTTTTTGAATTACTTTCTCCTAAAATAAAAGTTTCATTTGCTGGAATTGTTAATCCTGATTTAAATGAAGAACAACTTGAAATTATTAGAGCAAATAAGAATAGAAGTTTTTTCATTTTTAATAAATATTACTTAAAATATTTAATGATTCAGTGATGTAAAGATTAAAATCACTTGGATGATTATTCAAGTCGCTTCCTCTACTTTTTCTCTTTCCTAATCTAACTATAATTGCATTTTCTTTTGGAATGACAATAACGTACTGACCTTGATGACCTCTTAATGAAAAAAAGTCAATGTTGTTTTGTTTGCCAATCCAAATTCCGTATCCATAAATTGGATTTGAATTAAACCTTGGTTTAATAGACATTGAAATAAATGAACTGTCTATCAGCTTCTGTTCATTGATTTTCCCAAAATTCTTATAAACTAATCCAACTTTTGCAAAATCTTTTGCATTTGAACTTAAACAGCAGTAAGCTTTTGTCATATTTTTTTCTTTGCTGTCAATCATCCAAATAGCGTCATTTTTAGCTCCCATTGGATTCCAAAGCCATCTATAGGTGAGCTCTTGAATTGTTGAGTTATTTGCTTTTTCAATTGCCATAGCCAGTAACTGAGTATTACCACTTAAATACTTGAACTTATCTCCTGAGATTCCGGAAAATTTTGAGCTCATCATTAATTTGTTGAGATCCTTTGTAACATAAGCTTGTGCAGTTATACCCATTAAATCCTTATAGTTTTCTTCCCATTCCAGACCAGATGACATAGTTGATAAATCACTAAGAGTTACATTACTTCCATTGTTTTCATTGAAAGCAGGAAAGTAATCTGTTAGCTTAGAATTTAAACTTGGAATGGTTTCTTCTTCAATACTCTTTAAAAACAAAAAAGAGATAATACTTTTTGATATTGAAAAAGAGTTAGTCATTGAATTTTCATCATATCCAAGAAAATAATCCTCTTTAATAATTGAGTCATTTTTTATTACTAAGAAAGCAACAGTTTCATTTTTTTTATGAACTGAATCAAGAGTTTTTGAACTTCCAATTTGATTATAAAGCTTATGTTTTGGCCACTCAAAAGGTGAGCTGCTTTTTTTAATTTCAACATTATCAAAAAATTTGTAATCATCAATTGATGCTTTTGTGTTTTGAGATCTAATTACCAAGGAAATCATGCTTTTAAAATCATCAAAATATTGAAACCTGGAACTTACTATTATAGCAAAAACAACTAAAATCATTACACCCAGAGGGATTGATATAAACTTAATTTTTTTCATATCGAATTTTCCTAAATATAATATTTAATTCTTATTGATTAATTTAGATTATTACATCTATGAAAAAACCATTCTTTTATTTAAGAACTAGAATCTTTTTGGTTATGATCCTTCTTGTTTTTATTTCTTTTTTATTGATAGGTGTATCAACTAACTTTCAAATTTTAGAAAGCTCAAATTATTATCATGAGCTAAGGCTAGAAAGAAAAGAAGCTCAGCTACAAAAAGCCATTTCTTATGAGCTAGATGAATCTAAAATGGAAGATGATCAAAATGTTTTTAAAAATGAATTGGATAAAATAGCAATGATTCAAAATATATCCTTTAATATCTACGATTTAGATGGAAGTATAATGCATGTAATTTCTAATGTTAGAGAAAATGAAGATGAAACCAATTACCAGTTTCCAAGTATTGAGAGAATTGATAGCTCAATATTTAATAAAATTAAATCTTCTGAAAAGCTTAAGTATGTTGATATTATAAAAGCAGATGACCTTAATTTAAGACAATCCTATTCTTATATTTTTGATAACAATAATAATCCTATTTGGATTTTAAACCTTCCGTACTTTGATGATGACAACTTAAATGCTTATGAAATCAGGTCTTTTATTTTTAATATAATTCAAGTTTATTTGTTGCTGTTCGTCTTAGCTATTATCATTTCATATTTTATATCAAGTTACATTACGAGCCCTGTATCTCAGATTGCATATATGATGAAAAGATTAACAATTGATAAGTCTAATAAAAAAATTGATCTTGATGTAAATAGTAGGGAAATGCATGCTCTTGTACAATCTTACAATGAAATGGTTGATCAGATTGATAACAACGTAAAAGAACTTGCAAAAAATCAAAGAGAATTAGCTTGGAGAGAAATGGCTAAGCAGGTTGCACATGAAATTAAAAACCCATTAACCCCAATGAAGTTAAGTGTTCAAAATTTTAAGCAAAAATTTGATCCAAATGACCCACAAATAAATTCTAAGCTGGAAGATTTTAGCAAAACTCTTGTTCAGCAAATTGATGTACTAAGTTCAATTGCAACAGCCTTTTCAAGCTTTGCTGAATTCCCTGATCAAAAAAATGAATTTATAGACTTTGCTGAAGAGATTCAATTGTGCTTGGAAATTTTTAAAGATTATGATATAAAATTTATTAAGCCAAAAGAGAAAATTCAAGGAGATTTTGACAAGTCAAACCTTGTTAGAATAGTAACCAACCTTATTAAAAATTCTATTCAAGCAACTTCAGAATTAGACAATCCAAATATTGAAATAGAATTAAAAAAGATTGATAATAATGTAGAATTAAAAATTAGTGATAATGGATCTGGAATACCAACTTCACTTAAAGAAAAGATTTTTGAACCAAACTTCACAACTAAAAATAAAGGAACAGGTCTTGGCCTTAGTATTATAAAAAAATTAATTGATAGCTATAACGGAAAAATTAGCTTCACTTCAAAAGCTGGAAAAACAGTATTTAAAATTACAATTCCAATTACCTAGCAATATTCATCGTATGCCTGAGTTAAATTTTCAGCAATGATTTCAGAATCTCTTCCTTCAATATGATGTCTTTCTAGCATATGAACCAATTCTCCATTTTTAAAAAGCGCTATACTTGGTGATGATGGTGGGAAGGGAAACATTAATTCTCTTGCAGCATTTGTGGCTTCAGTATCAACACCGGCAAAAACAGTATATAGATTTTTGGGTATTGAACTATTTTTTAATGATTTTAAAACGCCAGGTCTTGCATTAGCAGCAGCACAACCGCAAACTGAATTAACAACAATTAGAGATGAGTCATTTTGAATTAAATCTTTAATGTTATCATCATTTTTTAGTTCAGTAAAACCATTGTTAGTTAGTTCTTGTTTCATCGGTAATACAATGTGATCTGGATACATAAGTTTTTTTTCAAATATACTAAAGAACTATTAAAATCACTTCGTATTTTTAACCTTATGTATAAGTGGATTTTAGCTGCTATTGGATTTTTTATATATCGTTTTCCTGGACTAATTATAGGCATGTTTGTTGGCTCAATGATAGATAATGGCGGTATAAAAAGAGTTAATTATAAAGTGATAAAAGAATTTGAACTCAATTTGCTATCACTCGCTTCAATATTAATAAAATCTGACGGTAAAGTTTCAGAATCAGAATTGCAATTTGTGAGAAATTATTTTATTTCACTTCATGGCCATGAGAGAGCTAAAAGATTATTTAAACAATTTAATACAGAGGTAAATAAGAAGCGAATTTCAGTTGAAAAAATCTGCAATTTTTATAAGTTCAGAACAACGTATGAAACTAGGTTACAAATAATAAACTTGTTATTTAATATTGCAAAATCAGATGGGTCAATTTCAAATTTAGAAATAAAGAAGCTTGGAGAATTTTCAAGATTAATGAATATTTCTAGTAGAGATTTTGAAAGTATAAAAGCAATGTTTGTAAAATCATCTGAATCTCATTACAAAATATTAGAGGTTGAAAAAAATTGTTCAAACGAAGATCTAAAAAAAGCATACAGGGATTTAGCAAAAAAACATCATCCTGATAAAGTACAACATATGGGAGATGCGTATATTAAAGCTGCAAAAGAAAAATTTGCTAAAATTCAAGATGCTTACGAAAAAATAAAAAAAGAGAGAGGAATCTAAATTATGGAGCAATTAATATTTTATTTAAAACTAGGGTTCATGCATATCCTTGATATTAATGCATATGATCATTTTCTTTTCATAGTTTCTATAACAATTCCATTTTCATTCAGAAACTTTAAAAGATTGTTTTGGATAATAACTTTTTTTACAATTGGTCATTCAACATCCATTATTTTATCGACTTTCAAGATTTTTAATCCAGACATGACGTTTATTGAAATTTTAATTCCAGTCACAATAATAGCATCAGCAATCTCAAATATTTTCATCACTAAAAATCTAAATAAAGTTGATTTTTTGACATTATTCATTTCAACATTTTTTGGAATAATTCATGGCTTTGGTTTTGCAAATTATTTTAATCAGATAACATTCAATGATTCATTTGATTATATAGGTCTAATTGGATTTTCTATTGGAGTTGAATTGGCACAACTTATTACAGTGCTAATATTACTTATGCTTATTAGTTTCTTCAATTCATTTATAAAAAGAAATTATAGAATTTACATAGCATTATCCTCGGTCATTGTTTGTATCTTAACAGCTATCTTATACATTTAATGAAAGAAAAAAAGCAAGAAAGATATGATAAAGCATATTTGAGAATGGCTCTTGAATGGGGAAAGCTTTCGCATTGTAAAAGAAAACAAGTTGGAGCTTTGATTGTCAAGGATAGAATGATAATATCAGACGGATTTAATGGAACTCCAACTGGATTTGAAAATCACTGTGAAGATGAGGATAATTACACAAAATGGTATGTATTACATGCAGAAGCAAATGCTATTTTAAAAGTAGCTTCCTCGACTCAATCATGTAAAGGAAGCACCCTTTATCTAACCTTGTCGCCTTGTCGAGAATGTAGCAAACTTATTCATCAGGCTGGAATCATTAGACTTGTTTATTCAAAAGAATATAAGGACAGAACTGGAATTGATTTTTTGAAAAATGCTGGAGTAATTGTTGAACAAATTAGTCTTTAATTTTTTTGCTAATCTTTTCAGAAATCATTGAAATTACAATGAGTACTAAAGCACATAATGAAGCTAGCACTCCAATCAAAGAAATTTTATTATCGTTATCTGAAAAGTCAAGATCAAAATTGTAATTTAATAAATTAATAACAATTACAATTATGCACAGTAAAAAGCCAATTTTTTTTAACATAATAGAAAGACAAATTTAATAATTGAAAATGATAATTATTGATAATACATTAATTTCTGATGATATTTTAAATAAAAAATTTAGATGTAATACTTCTATATGTAAAGGGGCATGCTGTGTTAAAGGTGAAGAAGGAGCTCCATTAGAAAAAAATGAAGAAGTACATTTAAAGAAAAATTTCAAGAAATTAGAAAAATACATTTCTAAAGAAGGATTTGAAATTATTTCTAATCAAGGTGTTTCAACCACAGACAATGAAGGTGTTTTGCATACACCACTTATCAATCAAAGAGAATGCACATATGTAAATATTGATGAA
This sequence comes from Flavobacteriales bacterium, assembly GCA_004321735.1. Taxonomy (GTDB): domain Bacteria; phylum Bacteroidota; class Bacteroidia; order Flavobacteriales; family Flavobacteriaceae; genus Eutrophosalina; species Eutrophosalina marina. Next base: position 33,218 of record SGZB01000007.1, read on the forward strand.
AAAGGTGTTGTAACTTGTGGTATTGAAAATGCATACAACGATAAGGCTGTAGATTTTCAAAAACCAATTTCATGCCACCTTTATCCGATAAGAATTTCTGAACTAAAAAACTATACTGCCTTAAATTTTCATAAGTGGGAAGTTTGTGAAAGCGCTTGCTCGGAGGGAGATAAAAATAATATCCATGTTATTGATTTCTTGAAAGATGCACTGATAAGAAAATTTGGAAAAAAATGGTTCGGTGAATTACAAAAAAACAAAAAGTAAATTTTAACATTTTAAATCTAAATTGTTAAAAACTAAGGCCATTTGTGAATAAGTAATCCTTTTATTTCTGACAACAATTTAGAATCTTTGCTAGGCATTCATTTGCAAAAAATCTAATTAATTATTGTTATGGTTGAACCAATTTTAAAAGAAAATAAAGACAGATTTGTCATATTCCCAATAAAACATCACGATTTGTGGGAGTGGTACAAGAAATGTGAAGCTAGTTTTTGGACTGCTGAAGAGATTGATTTACATCAAGATCTAACGGATTGGAGCACAAAGCTTAATGATGATGAAAGATATTTCGTCAAGCATATTTTGGCATTCTTTGCAGCTTCCGATGGAATTGTTAATGAAAATTTAGCAGAGAATTTTGTTAATGAAGTACAGTACTCAGAAGCAAAATTCTTTTATGGTTTTCAAATAATGATGGAAAATATTCATTCTGAAACTTATTCTCTTTTAATTGATACGTACGTAAAAGATGATGCAGAAAAAGATAATTTATTTAATGCAATTGAAGTTTTCCCAGCAATTAAGAAAAAAGCAGATTGGGCATTAAAGTGGATTGAATCTGATTCATTTGCAGAAAGATTAATTGCATTTGCTGCAGTTGAAGGAATTTTCTTTTCAGGAGCGTTCTGTTCAATTTTTTGGCTTAAGAAAAGAGGCTTGATGCCTGGACTAACATTCTCAAATGAATTAATTTCAAGAGACGAAGGCGTTCACTGTGATTTTGCTGTTCACTTACATAACAATCATCTAGTAAATAAAGTTCCAAAAGAAAGAATCAAGCAGATTATAACAAATGCTCTTGATATTGAAAAAGAATTTATAACAGAGTCTTTGCCAGTAAGTTTAATTGGAATGAATGCAAAACTAATGACGCAGTATTTAGAATTTGTCACAGATAGACTTCTTGTTGAGTTACAATGTGAAAAGATTTACAACGTGACAAATCCATTTGATTTTATGGACATGATTTCACTTCAAGGAAAAACAAACTTCTTTGAAAAGAGAGTTTCCGAGTACCAAAAAGCTGGAGTTTTAAATAATGATACAAGATCCGAAGAGATTAGTTTCGACGAGGATTTTTAAAATAAATAACAACAACAACCAAAATAAAGTAGAGCAATGTTTGTAATAAAAAGAGAGGGCCATAAGGAACCAGTGATGTTTGACAAAATCACAGCAAGAATTAAAAAGCTGTGTTATAGTCTTAATCCTCTTGTTGATCCTGTTAGGGTTTCAATGCGTGTCATTGAAGGACTTTATGATGGTGTAACCACATCTGAACTTGATAATCTTGCTGCGGAAGTATCTGCAACAATGACAACTTCACATCCCGATTACGCAACCCTAGCTGCTAGAATTTCAGTTTCAAACCTTCACAAGAATACAAAAAAGTCATTCTCAGAAACAATGGCAGATTTGTATAATTATGTCAATCCAAGAACTGGGAAAAAAGCTCCACTACTTTCTGATGAAGTTTATAAAGTAATTAAGAAAAATGCTGAGAAGTTAGATTCAACAATCATTTATAATAGAGATTTTAATTACGATTACTTTGGTTTTAAAACACTTGAAAGATCTTATTTGTTAAGATTAAATGGAGTTGTTGTCGAAAGACCTCAACACATGCTAATGAGGGTTTCTGTAGGTATTCATTATGATGATTTAGACTCAGCCATTGAAACTTATAATTTGATGTCCAAAAAGTTTTTTACTCACGCGACACCAACATTATTTAATTCTGGAACCCCTAAACCTCAGCTCTCTTCATGTTTCTTATTGACAATGAAAGAAGATAGTATTGATGGCATTTACGATACGTTAAAACAAACAGCAAAAATATCTCAATCAGCCGGAGGAATCGGTTTATCTATTCACAATGTTAGATCAACAGGGTCATATATTTCTGGAACAAATGGAACATCAAATGGTATTGTTCCAATGCTTAGAGTTTTCAATGATACAGCAAGATATGTTGATCAAGGTGGCGGTAAAAGAAAGGGATCATTTGCAATTTATATAGAGCCTTGGCATTCCGATATTTTTGATTTTCTAGATCTTAAAAAGAATCATGGAAAGGAAGAAATGAGAGCAAGAGATTTATTCTACGCAATGTGGATTCCAGATTTATTTATGAAAAGAGTTGAGAGTAATGAAGATTGGACATTAATGTGTCCAAATGAATGCCCTGGACTTTATAACTGCCATAGCGAAGAATTTGAAAAGCTTTATTTGAATTATGAAAAAGAAGGTAAAGGAAGAAAAACAATAAAAGCAAGAGAGCTTTGGGAAAAAATATTAGAATCTCAAATTGAAACAGGCACACCATATATGCTTTATAAAGATGCTTGTAATAGAAAATCTAATCAGAAAAATTTAGGAACAATTAGATCATCAAACTTGTGTACTGAAATTTTAGAGTATACTTCTAAAGATGAGATTGCAGTTTGTAATCTAGCTTCAATTGCCCTCCCAATGTTTATAAAGAATAATTCATTTGACCATAAAGAATTATTTAATGTAACTAAAAGAGTTACTAAGAACCTTAATAAAGTTATTGATAGAAACTACTATCCTGTTAAGGAAGCTGAAAACTCTAACTTTAGACATAGACCAATTGGACTGGGCGTACAAGGTTTAGCAGATGCTTTTATTAAATTAAGAATGCCATTTACATCTGACGAAGCAAAGGCTTTGAATCAAGATATTTTTGAAACAATTTATTATGCTGCTTTAACAGCATCAATGGAAGAAGCCCAAAGAGATGGAACATATAAATCATATAAAGGCTCACCAATTTCTAAAGGAGAATTCCAACACAATATGTGGGGAGTTAAAGATGAAGATTTAAGTGGAAGATGGGATTGGGCTAAGCTTAGAAAAGATATAAAAAAGAATGGTGTTAGAAACTCGCTTTTAGTTGCTCCAATGCCTACAGCATCTACTTCTCAGATCTTAGGAAATAATGAATGTTTTGAGCCATACACATCCAATATTTACACAAGAAGAGTATTGTCTGGTGAGTTCATAGTTGTAAACAAACATCTACTTGAAGATTTAGTTAAGCTAGGACTATGGAACGAGGAGCTTAAGCAAGAACTAATGAAAGCAAATGGATCAATTCAGCATATTGATTTTATTCCACAAGACATAAAAGATCTTTATAAAACTGTTTGGGAATTGAGTATGAAAGATATTATTGATATGGCACGTCATAGAGGATATTTCATTGATCAATCTCAATCACTGAACTTGTTTATGGAAGGTGCAACGATGGCTAAATTAACATCAATGCATTTCTATGCTTGGAAATCAGGATTAAAAACTGGTATGTATTATTTAAGAACTAAATCTGCAGTTGATGCAATTAAGTTTACTCTTGATAATACTAAGAAAAAAGAGCCAGTTAAAGAAACTGTAGATGCTGCTTCGGCTGTGGCTGCTGTTCCTTCACCTGCTGAAACTGCTCAAATTCCTGTAGAACCATTAACGCCAGAAGAATTAAAAGATATGATTGCAAAATCTAAGGGTAATCAAGATGATGATTGCTTAATGTGTGGATCTTAAGATTTTTCTAGGAATTGATTGTAAATAAGTACTGCAAATAGACTTCCTGATACAGTTGAGAATACGTATAAATAAATATTATTTATTGTATTGCCGCCGTTCAAATAATCTATAAATGATGGCCCTATAAATACTGAAGGATTAAATACTGCACCTGATATGTTTCCAACTAAGTAGATCCCTAAGGAAACAGTTAATCCGATCGCTAGACCATAGTAATTATTTCCTTTAGTTTTTGGATAAATAGCAACCACTAGGATTACGAACATCATAAGAAAAGTAAAGAAAAATTCAGAAGCAATTATTAAAAAAATTGACTCTTCTGCATTTGGACTTATAATTAAATTTTTACCGATAATTGATAGAATTGTTGCTGAAGAAATTGCTCCAGATACTTGAAAAAAAATATACTTAATACATGTTCTGAGTGAAATAGTTTTTTTTAAATAAAAAGAGATACTTACTGCAGGGTTGTAGTGAGCTCCAGAAAATTTTGCACCTAAATATATCAGTATGCTCAGACCAATTCCAATTATTAAAGGGTTTTTAAAAAAACCAATAATTGTCAATAATAAAAATGTTCCTACAAATTCAACTAAATATTTCAATTTAGAATACATTAAAATGATTTGTAATTAAAGAATAGGATCGATCTTATCATCATATTTATTAGAATAAAGTTCTAATATTTGAACATAGTGAGTGATTATAGTCTTTATTTTATTCAAGATTTCAAAATATAATCTAGTGTTTCTAGGGCTTGATTCATCTTTTCTTGTCCTTGAAATCTGTGATTTAATTTTAAGCTCTAGAGATGAAACTAGTTTTTCTTTAACTTCAAAAATCTCTGAAATTTCAATGTAATTTTTGGTCTTAAATGTTTTTACAATTCTTGTGAAAAATTCATCTAATTCATCTTCAAGTTCTTTTAATTCTCTAATCTGATTGAACGTTAGGCCTCGATGGTTGTTGTTTATGTGTTTATGAGTTAAGCTTGATAATGAAGAAATAGAATCAGCAATATTTTCCAGTTCTTCCAACACACTCATATGGAATTTAGAAGTAATTTCAGTAGTAGTATCTTCTAGATTTTTAATAAAATAAAAAACATCATCACCAACTCTTTCTAAATCTTTTTTAAGCTTATTCACATCATTTATATTGTCTTTGAGAATATTTATATCTTGTGTTCCAATACCATCTAAGGTTTTTAGAATTAATTTATTTGCTCTTTTAGTGAAATTTGAAATGTTTTTGGAGCTTTCAAAAATTACCCCCTTTATAGATTTACTTTCAACTAAGTCTAAGTTTTCTTCTTCTATTTCTTTTTTTCGTCTGCTCTTGTGAGCAAAGTAGTTTTTTATCAATATTAAAATAACGAGTGCCACTAGAATAAATAATCCAATATCCCCTAAAAAATAAAGAACTGTAGCTATTATTCCAGAGGCAGTAAAAGCAATTAAAGCTGTTAAGAGCCATCCTCCAATTACATTTATAACCCCAGAAACTCTATAAACAGCGCTATCACTTCCCCATGCTTTATCAGCAAGAGATGTCCCCATCGCTACCATAAAAGTGACATAAGTAGTTGATAGTGGTAATTTATATGATGTTGCTATTGAAATTAAAATCGCTGCGACTACTAAATTAACAGACGCTCTAATTTCATCAAATGCAGGTCTGTCTTTTTTTAATATAAGGTTGTTTGGTTTTGGTTTAATATATTGATTGGCAATAAATTTTTGAGTTTTTTCAGGAATTACTGAGTTAATTTTATCTTGAATATTTGATGAGGTTTTTACTAAAAATCTTGAAAGAAAATTTGGTTGAAATCTTTCAACAGTTTCTTCTTGATTTGATAAATCAATTGATGTTTTAATTACTGATTTTGCTTTGCTTGATGTCCATAATGTTATAATCATTATAGCTCCAGCTCCAAATAATATTCCTGTTGGAGCTGCAACTTTTTCAGACAATATTTCCATTGTGTAATTGTCAGCGCTTAATCCAGAATCTACCCATGCTAAGAAAGACTGATACCCAGCAATTGGAACACCTATAAAGTTGACTAAGTCATTTCCTGCAAAGGCTAATGCCAATGCAAAAGTACCAGCACAAATTACAATAGTATATATGCTAAACTTTAAAACAGTATTAATCAGATGCGAAATAATAATCCAAAAAATGGAGGAGATAATTATTATTAAGACAAGATTGTTATCTAAAAAATTTGATAGCGTTTCATTTCCA
>SGZB01000008.1 GCA_004321735.1 Flavobacteriales bacterium
GAGACTGCAAAAGCACAAGACTTCGGAGCTGATGTAGTAAGTGCATATGTTTGGAGAGGTACCCAATTTGGTGAAGGCCCTCACGTTCAACCTTGGATGGAGTTAGGTTCTGGTGCTCTTACTGGTGGTATTTGGGGGAGTTTTCCAATAACTGGAGGTGATGGAGGTCACGAACTTGATTTGTGGGCGTCATACGATTTTGGTCCTCTCGCAATTACTGTTACTAATTATTCTTTTCCTAATTCAAATGGAACTTACTCTAGTGGTGGTGTGTTTGATGGAGATTTAGAATTAAGTGGTTCAACAAGTTTAGGTCCAATTGATCTTACAGTTGGTTATTTTACAGATTTAGAAGCTTTATACATTGAAGCAGGTTTCCCTTTAGGTCCTGTAGGTGTAGGAATAGGTTTTGGTAGTGATGCTGCTGATGCTTTTTACGCAGGTGGAGAAAGTGGACTTGTTAATCTTTCATTCAGCGGTGAAAAGGAAATTAAATTCACTGAAGACTATTCACTCCCAGTATTTGGATCATTTATTTATAATCCAGATGCAGAATCAGCATTCTTAGTATTTGGATTTAGTTTATAATTAAAATTTACATAATATGAAAAAAGTAGAAGCAATTATTCGAAAGTCCAAATTTCGAGAAGTAAAAGAAGCTCTTCATAATGTTGAAGTGAACTTCTTTAGTTACTGGGACGTTACTGGTGTTGGTAATGAAAAAGTTGGTAAAAGTTATAGAGGTATAACTTATAGTACCTCTGACATTCAGAGAAGATATTTATCTATAGTAGTTTCTGATTCATTTCTTGATAGAACTATAGAAGCAATATTAAAATCTGGCTCCACAGATAATGTAGGAGATGGAAAAATATTTGTAAGTGAAATTAAAGAGGCTTACAGAATAAGAACAGGAGAAAAAGGTAACGAATCATTAAATTAAAACAATATGGAATTATTAACGACGAACAACGTATGGATGATGATATGTACTGCATTAGTATTTTTTATGCACTTAGGTTTCACATTTTTAGAAATTGGTTTAACAAGACAAAAAAATACAATAAACATTATTTTTAAAAATTTCTTTGTAATCACAATGGGATTACTTGTTTATTGTGGTTTTGGTTTTAATTTAATGTATCCTGGAGATTTTAATATTATCGATGGTGTTTTAGGATTTTCAGATTTTGGACTAAATCCAGGTGAAGGATATGATCAAATAGCATACGCAGATGGCGGTTACACTTACTGGACAGATTTTCTGTTCCAAGGAATGTTTGCAGCAACAGCAGCCACAATTATTTCAGGAGCTGTAGCTGAAAGAATTAAAATTTCATCATTTATGCTTATTGCTTTTTTATATGTGGCAATTGTGTATCCAATAGTTGGATCATGGCAATGGGGAAGTGGATTTTTTAGCACTTTTATAAGCGAAGATTTAGGTTTTTATGATTTTGCAGGCTCAACACTTGTTCACTCTGTTGGTGGATGGGGAGCATTAGTTGTTATATATTTTTTAGGTGCTAGAAAAGGAAAATTTGACTCAGAAGGAAATCCTCAGGCAATTCCAGGATCTAATATTCCTCTTTCAGCAGCAGGAGTATTAATCCTTTGGTTAGGTTGGTTTGGGTTTAATGGTGGATCAGTACTATCTGCTGATCCCGCTCTAACATCAATAACTCTAGTTACTACATGCCTTGCTGCAGCAGCTGGTGGAATTGGTGCAGCCTTATTTACATGGGCTAGATATAAAAGTTTAGATGTAACTATGTTTATGAATGGCGTATTAGGAGGACTAGTTGGGATTACAGCAGGTGCAGATTTAATGTTACCTGGAACTGCAATTATAATTGGATTATTAGCAGGTGTTATAGTTGTTCTATCAATTTCATTTATGGATAAATGTAAGCTTGACGATCCTGTAGGAGCAATACCTGTTCATTTATTTTGTGGAATATGGGGAACATTAGCTGTTGGAATTTTCGGAGAAAAAGCTGGTTTTGATCAATTTATGGTTCAATTAGCATGCGTTGGAATTGCTGGAGTTTTTTGTGTATTTGGAGCTACAATCATAACATTATTAGTAAAATCAATAGCTGGGTTAAGAGTTGATGAAAAAGAAGAAGCTGTTGGACTTGATATCGCTGAACATGGCTCAGAAGCTTATGGTGATTTTAGTATGAAATAAAAATAAAAGAGTTTAGAAAATAATCCATAATATAAAGTTAGTTGTTTAATATTTTATTTCTGAATTCTTACAAAAGAGGCTTTTTTAAGCCTCTTTTTTTATTTGAAATCTATTTGTGAATTAATATAATCAACAGATTTTTCTGCCTCATCCAAATATTCTTTTGAATTAGAAGCGTAAATAATAGCTCTAGAAACATTGATTAAAATATTCTTAGATGTTTTGGTAAGATTCTTTACAACCTTATTGATATCTCCACCCTGTGATCCAACACCAGGTATTAACAAAAAACTCTCTGGAATTAAAGCTCTAATCTTTTCAAAATAGTCATCTTTTGTTGCTCCAACAACATACATTAATTTATTTGATTCTTCCCAGTCCTGAGATTTAGCTATAACATTTAAATATAAATCATTTGGAATTTGAAAATCATGGGAACCTTCATTAGATGTTAAAGCTAGAAGAATTACATATTTATTTTCATATTTTAAAAATTGATTTACGGAATCTTTTCCCATGTATGGAGAAATAGTTATTGAATCAAAATTTAATTTTTCAAAAAAAGCTTTAGCATACATACTTGATGTATTACCAATATCTGCTCTTTTAGCATCAGCAATGGTAAATAAATCAGGATAGTTATGATTTATGTAATCAACGGTTTTAGTCAAGCTCGACCATCCTTCTGTTCCATTAGCTTCATAAAATGCCGTATTGATTTTAACTGCTATAATTTTATTATGCAACCTGTCAATCAATGATTTATTAAACTCAAAAACTGAATCAGAATATTTATTTAAATGCGGAGGAACTTTTTCAATATCAGTATCTAATCCTAGACATAAGTAAGTTTTCTTTAACTCAATATTTTTTTGGAGTTCATTCAATCTCATCATAGATTTTCATTTTCGTTTTTCATAAGTTCAGTATTTTGAGCAACTTTTAGCTCATCAATTAACTTTTCAATATCACCATTAACAATATTTTGTAAATCATATAAAGTTAAATTTATTCTATGATCAGTCACCCTTCCCTGAGGATAATTATATGTTCTGATTTTAGCAGATCTATCCCCTGAAGAAACCATCAAGCTGCGTTTCTGAGAATCTTCCTCAAGTTTTTTACTTAATTCTAGCTCATATAACCTAGTTCTCAAAACTTTTAGTGCTTTCTCTAAATTTTTGTGTTGTGATTTTTGATCTTGGCAACTTACAATTAAACCAGTTGGTTCATGATGAAGATTTATTGCAGAATATGTTGTATTTACAGATTGTCCACCAGGACCAGTACTGGTTGTTCTTTCAATTCTAACTTCTTGCATATTTAATTCAACATCAAATTCTTCAGCTTCTGGTAATACCATTACTGTAGCTGCAGAAGTATGAACTCTTCCTTGTGTTTCGGTTTGTGGAACTCTTTGAACTCTATGAACTCCTGATTCAAATTTTAATGTTCCGTAAACATTCTCACCATTAATTTCGATGATTATTTCTTTAAAACCTCCTGCAGTTCCTTCATTTAAATCAACAATATTAACTTTCCATCCTCTTTTTTCGGCAAATTTCGAATACATTCTAAATAAGTCTCCAGCAAAAATACTAGCTTCATCTCCCCCAGTTCCAGCTCTAAGCTCCATTACTATATTTTTAGAATCATCAGGATCTTTTGGGATTAGCATTATTTTTAATTCTTCTTCAATTTCATTAATCAAATCATTGTTACTAGATAATTCAGAAGATGCTAACTCTATCATCTCTTGATCACTTTCAGATTTTAAAATTTCTTCTGCTTCATAAATATTTTCCTTTATAGTATTATATTCATTTATCTTATCAACTATTTCTTTTAAGTCTTTATATTCCTTTGAAATTTTAACGTATTGCTTTTGATCTGAGATAATATCAGGTTGAATAATCAAATCTGATAACTCAACAAATCTTTGTTTAATAATATTTAGTTTCTCTTCCATAAATATTAATATTCAAAAGTACCATAGCTTGAGGATATAGTTAATTTTTTGTTCATAGAATCTTCTACTCTACCAACTATTTTTGCTTCAATATTGAAACCTTTAGAAATACTTATAATTTTATCAGCAGTCGATCTATCTGTATATATTTCCATTCGGTGTCCCATATTAAAAACTTGATACATTTCTTTCCATGAGGTTCCAGATTCTTCTTGAATAAGTTTAAATACTGGCGGGAGATCAAATAAATTATCTTTTATAATGTGAAGTTTATCAACAAAATGAAGAATTTTTGTTTGTGCCCCTCCACTACAATGAATGATTCCATTTATTTTTTTTCTATCAATTTCTTCAAAAATCTTTTTTATTAAAGGAGCATAGGTCCTAGTTGGCGATAACACCAGTTTACCTGCATCTAATGGTAAATTTTCAATACGATCAGTAACTTTTTTTGTACCAGAATAAACTAGTTCGTCGCTAATTTGGTTATCAAAAGACTCAGGGTATTTATTTTTTAAAGATTTTTCAAAAACATCATGTCTAGCAGATGTCAATCCATTACTGCCAATTCCGCTATTATACTCTTCTTCATAGCTAGCTTTTCCAAAGGAAGATAGACCAACTATTACATTACCTGCGATAATATTTCCATTATCAATGACATCAGCTCTTTTCATTCTACAAAAAACAGTTGAATCAACTATTATTGTTTTGACTAAATCACCAACATCAGCAGTCTCACCCCCAGATGACACCACATTCATTCCATACTTATTTAGATTATTAATAACCTCTTCATTTCCTTCAATTATTTGTTTAATAATTTCTCCAGGGATTAATTTTTTATTTCTTCCAATTGTTGAAGAAACTACAATATTTTCAGTAGCTCCAACACATATTAAATCATCAATATTCATTATCAATGAATCTTGACTTATACCCTTCCACACTCTCAAATCTTTTGTTTCTTTCCAATAAACGTAGGCAAGAGAAGATTTAGTACCAGCACCATCAGCATGCATAATAATACAATACTCAGAATCATTTGATAATGTATCCGGAATAATTTTACAAAAAGATTTTGGAAACAATCCTTTATCTATATTTTTAATTGCATTATGGACATCTTCTTTTCCGTGAGAAACACCCCTGTCAGCATATTTATTTGAAGAGCTCAAAAGTTTAATTATTTAACAAAGATAGTTTATATCACAATTTTTGAAAACATTTGATTAAAATATGATTTCAAATAATTAACAAAATGATAAAAAAAGCAAAATATTTTATTAATATATGATTTATTATATGGTAAAATTATCATGTTGATAAAAACATAATTAAAACATCTTACACGTTCGTTTTCAACTAAATTAAAATTTAAATTTAGAGGCTTAATAACTTTATATTATTATGAATAAATCAAAACTTGAATATTTATGGTTAGATGGGTATAAACCCACACAAACCCTAAGAGGAAAAACAAAAATCGTTGAAGATTTTAGTGGAAAACTAGAAGACTGTCCAATGTGGTCGTTTGACGGTAGTTCAACAAGACAAGCGGAAGGAGGATCTTCCGACTGTTTATTAAAGCCTGTAGCAATTTATCCTGATCCGGTAAGAAGAAATGGTTTTATCGTTATGACTGAAGTTTTAAATGCCGATGGTTCTCCACACGAATCAAACGGTAGAGCAACTATCGATGACGATGATAATGATTTCTGGTTTGGATTTGAACAGGAATATTTCCTGTGGGATCCTGAAACAAATCTACCTTTAGGATTTCCAAAGGACCAAACTCCACAAGGACAATTCTATTGCTCAGTTGGAGGTAAAAATACATTTGGAAGAGAAGTAATGGATAGACACTTAGACATTTGTTTAGATGCTGGAATCAATGTAGAAGGAACCAATGCAGAAGTTGCTGCTGGACAATGGGAATTTCAAACATTTGCAAAAGGAGCTAAAAAAGCTGGTGATGAAATGTGGGTAGCTAGATATTTATTAGAAAGATTAGCTGAAGAATATGGATTAGGTATTGAATATCATCCTAAGCCATTAGGTCCAACTGACTGGAACGGGTCAGGAATGCATGCAAACTTCTCAAACACTCTTTTAAGAACTTGTGGTTCTAAAGAAACTTATGAGGCTGTATGCGAAGCTTTCAGACCTGTAGTTAAAGAACATATTGATGTATATGGTGCTTACAATGATCAAAGATTAACAGGTGAACATGAAACACAATCTATCCATGAATTTAGCTATGGAGTTTCTGATAGAGGTGCGTCTATAAGAATACCAATTATGACTGTTGAAAAAGGATGGAAAGGGTGGTTAGAGGACAGAAGACCTGCTTCGAATGGTGATCCGTATAAAATTGCTGGAAGAATTATAAAAACTGTTAAGTCAGCTAAGGTATAGTTGATAAGATTTTATCTTTAAAAAACACCTCAATTTGGGGTGTTTTTTTTATAATAAAGTGAAGTAATATAAAAAAAATGCTGATAATAAAAATAGCCCATGAATTGAGTACATTTTATACTTTCTTGGAAAAAAGAAAAATACCCCGAGCACTGCGCTAAAAGCAAACATAACGTAAATATCAAAACTTAAAATTTCAGAACTTTTTATAGATAGAGTTCTTATTATTGAAGTAATTCCAATTACTGCAAGAATATTAAAAATATTAGATCCTATTATATTTCCAATTGAAATGTCTAACTCTTTCTTATATATTGCCACCAATGTTGTAGCTAATTCAGGAAGACTTGTTCCCATGGCAACCATTGTTAATCCAATAACTCTTTCAGAAACACCAAAATAATTTGCGAAAAAAATTGAGCTTTCTACAAATAGCTCAGAACCTGAATAGAGAAGGATTGAAGATAAAGCTAGATAAATAAAGATTTTACTCAATGACATATTTGAAGTTGATAAGTCATCTAAATCTTCACTTTCATTCGCTCTAACTTTGAAGCTAAAAATGATAAATAGAACTAAAACAGAAGTAAAAACAACACCTTCAAACCTGTCAATCTGTGAGTCTTGAAGAAACCAAATAAACAATAAACTTACTATGATTAGCCAAGGAAAATCATACTTAATATTTTCCTTTTTAATATTTATAGTAACAAATAATAGTGCAATTGAAAAAACCAATCCAATATTGGCGATGTTTGAACCAATAACATTTGAAATAGCTATATCGCTAGAATTTTTTAAAACTGAACTTATACTTATTAGTAACTCTGGAGCTGATGTGGCAAATGAAACAATAGTTAAACCTATAACAAGCTTTGAAACATTGTACTTGAGTGATAAATCAATTGAGCTTCTTAAAAGCAAATCACTTCCAACAACTAACAAAACAAGACCAAGTACAAGAAAAATTACTTCCAAAATCATTAGTTGCTAAGATAATACATGTATTGTATATTGCATTTAAATGAATTCAAAACTTATTTTTAGATTTTTAGCTTTATTAAATAAAATCATTTTACCTAGTTACACTAAAAGAAGGTTAAATCTTTCAAAAGCCACAAAACTTCAATTAGCAATCATTTATTGGAGATACATAATAACAACAAAAGCACTAAAATGAAGAAAAAATATACATTATTGGCACTCATTCTTTTGATTATTTCATGTGAAACAGTGAATAAAAATGAATTCGCTATTGTTATCCACGGTGGCGCAGGTACAATACTTAAAGAAAATATGAGTAATGAATTAGAGACTGCATATAAAAATAAAATGAAAGAAGCCTTAGATGCAGGGTACTATATTTTAAAAACCAGTGGAACAAGCATAGATGCAGTTGAAGCTGCTATTAAAATTCTTGAAGACTCAGAACTTTTTAATGCAGGAAGAGGTTCGGTTCTATCTAACAATGAAGAGGTTGAAATGGATGCCTCCATAATGACGGGTCACAATTTAAATGCAGGTGCAATATCTGGAATAAAGCATATAAAAAATCCCATTTCACTAGCAAGAAAAGTGATGGAAGAATCTGAACATGTTTTTTTATCTGGAAAAGGAGCTGAAGATTTCGCAGTTTCTAAAGGATTTGAAACTATTGAAAACAATAGTTTTATTACTGAAAGAAGATTAAATTCAGTAAGAAATGCTAAAAAAAGAGATTCAATTCAAGACAATAAATTTGGAACAGTAGGTTGTGTTGCACTTGATAAATTTGGAAATATAACAAGTGGAACATCAACAGGTGGAATGACGAATAAAAAATGGAATAGAATTGGTGATGTGCCAATTATTGGAGCAGGTACATATGCTAACAATAACACCTGTGGCATATCATCAACCGGTTGGGGCGAATATTTTATCAGAAATGTAGTTGCTTATGATATTTCTTCTCAAATAGATTATTTAAAAATTGATATTAACCAGGCTGCTAAAAATACTTTAAAAAAAGTGAAAGATCTTGGCGGGAGTGGTGGTGTAATTGGAATTGACAAAAATGGAAATGTAATGATGGATTTTAATACTAAAGGAATGTACAGAGGTTATATTAAGTCAGACGGAGAAATTAAAATTGAGATTTATCAATAGCCTCTAATTATTTTACCAATATTATTTAGCAATGAGTTAGTAAAAATTCTTTTTGGAAATGATGCTGTAATCTTTAATTCGTCTATGATGGATGTTTCATTATCCAAAAACATAAAAATTTTTTCCATAGGATTTTTAGAGAACATTTTTGTAAATAAATTACTTCCTAGATAATTTTTTTTATACAAAACATCAAGAAAAATCAAGTCATAAATCCAATGTCTAGTTTTGATTTTAAAATTTGAAAATTGAGTATTCTTTTTTATGTGGGCAACTAATTTAATCGTGTTTTTTTCAATAAATTTAAATGTATAACCAGATGATGGCTTTGTCCAGCCTCCAGCAGTACCTATATTGAGTATTTTCGATGTATTCTTCCTTTCAAAAGGATAACAGGTCATAGGAATTACCCCAAATTCATCCTCAACTATTTTATACTTATCAATTTTAAGAGACTTTATATACTTTTTTAATTCTAACTCATACTCATCTTTTTTTAATAAATCTTTTGAAAAAACCGTAAACTCAATCAAAGCTTTTTTATCAGAAAGAGGTAATACATAAAAAAATCTAGTTTCATCTTTTTGATCAATCGAAAAATCCATTATTGTAGCTTTCTTTTCATTAAAAAAACTTTCACTAGTTTCTATTGTCCATCCTAAAAAATGTTGGAGTAAAAAAGGATAAGAAGTTTTAGACTTAATTTCATCAACATCAACACAACTATTGAATACATTATTTGCTAAAAATTGATTTGATTTAGTCTTAACTAAGACATTATTTTCTGATTCAAAAAAATCAACAATTTCGTCCTGAAAAAAATCAAAATTGTTAGCCTGCTTTATTTTATTGATGATACTATCTAAAAAGAATTTAGATTTTATCATTTTGTAAGAATAATTTTTTAATGATTTTTCTTTTTTAAACCCTTTAGATTTAAAAATTACAGTGTCCCATGATTTGATAATATAATCTTTCCATACCGAGTTTCCTGTTTCCCAAAAGCACCATGTTTTATTTACAGAAGATTTAAGATTCTTATCAATTAATAAAATGTTCTTATCATCAAAAAAACGATCATCAAATATTCTGCTCGCTAAAATTAATCCAGAAAGTCCTGCTCCACAGATAATATAATCGTATTTTTCTTTCATTAATTGTAACTTTAAATATATTACTTATTATTTTAACTTATTATTGAATTGTGATTACAACAATATCATTTTTTAAATACAACTCAAATAAATTTTGGGCTTTTAGACAAATGGCTGAATCTCATAAATTTTTTGAAAATAATCCAAAAATTATTTTATATAAACTTCTAGGGACTGGAGCCGGTGATGGATTTTTATGGCCTGATTTTAGTACATATAGCATTTTAATACTTTGGAAAAAAGAAGAATTTGCTAATGAGTTTATTTCAAAAAGTGATCACTCTAAAATTATTGAAAAAAAAGCATATTCAAGACATGACTATTTCATGCAACCAATTCAAACACATGGATCGTGGGACGGCATCAATCCTTTTAAAAATTGTTTAGTGGAAAAGAATAAAGAAGATAAAATTGGAATTATAACAAGAGGAAAGGTTCGTTTATCTAAACAAATTGACTTTTGGCTTAATGTTCCTCAAGCTTCGAATGCAATTAAAAGAGCAAAAGATGTCGAATTTTATAAAGGAATAGGAGAATTACCCTTTTTGGCTCAAGCAACATTTAGTGTGTGGAAAAATTTAGATTCCGTTATGAACTTTGCATATAAATCTAAAGATCATTCAGATATTATAAAAAAAACAAGAAAAAGAAATTGGTATTCAGAGGATATGTTCACCCGTTTTATAATTAAAAAAAATATTGAAACAAGTTTAAATTGAATAACAAAGTTGCGATCATAGGTTCGGGAATTGCAGGAATAGCAACATCAATTAGATTAAAAGCTAAGGGTTTTGATGTTACAGTTTACGAAAAAAATAGTTTTCCAGGTGGTAAATTATCCTCATTCAAACTAGGTGAGTTTAGATTTGATGCTGGACCTTCCTTATTTACAATGCCTCAGTATGTTGATGAGTTATTTGATATTTCAGGTGAAAATCCAAAAGATCATTTTAAATATAAAAGAAAGAAAATTGCATGTAAATATTTTTGGGAAGATGAATCAATCTTTAATGCTTATTCAGACAAAGAAAAATTTTATGATGAATGTGAAAATAAGTTCAACGTTGAAAGAAAACAAATAAAAAAATATCTAGATAAGGCTAAGAAAAAATTTGATCTTACTAGAAAAATATTTTTAGAAAAATCTCTGCATAAAATAAATTCATTCTTAAACTACGAAACAGTTAAAGCTCTTTTTAATCTAAATATTTATCAAATAAATAAAAATTTAGATGAGGTAAACCAAAAAGAGATTGAAGAAAAACATTTAGTACAGCTATTTAATAGATACGCTACATACAATGGATCATCTCCCTATAAAACACCTGGAATGATGACTCTAATACAACACTTAGAAAGTCACTATGGGACATACATACCAATTAAAGGAATGAATGATATTTCGAATTCTTTGTACAGACTAGCAGAACGAAAAGGAGTAAAATTTGAATTTGAATCTGAGGTTAAAAAAATAGAAATTCAAAATAATAAAGCGATCGGAGTCATTGTAAATAATAAATTAAACAGATTTGACAAAATAGTTTCAAACTCCGATGTATACTCAACTTATAAATATTTACTTAAAGAAAAATTAAACCATAATTCACTTAAACAAGAAAGATCCAGCTCTGCAATAATATTCTACTGGGGAGTTAAGAAGATTTATAAACAGCTTGATCTTCACAACATATTCTTCTCTGATAATTATGAGAAAGAATTTAAATACATTTTTGATGAAAATAAAATTATTGATGATCCAACAATTTATGTAAACATTACATCAAAAGATGTCCCCACTGACAGTCCAGATTCATGTGAAAACTGGTTTGTTATGGTTAATTCGCCTTTTAATATAGGGCAAGATTGGGAAAAAATTAAGAACACTCTTAGATCAAATATAATATCAAAACTCGAAAGAATTTTAAAAGAAAATATTTCCAAAAACATAGTTGAGGAAAGGATTTATACACCTGTTGATTTAGAATCAAACACCAATTCGTATCAAGGATCACTTTATGGTATTTCTAGTAATAATAAGTTTTCCGCATTTCTAAGACACCCGAATTTTCTTAAAAAAATACCTAACTTATATTTTTGTGGAGGGAGTGTACATCCAGGTGGTGGAATTCCTTTGTGTTTATTATCAGCAAAAATTGTCTCTAATTTAATTGAGAAATGAATTTAGATTTTAACAAAAAAATATCGATTGGGATTATTTGGCTTTTTCACTTATCTGGATTAGTAGGGCTATTATACATTGATAAAAATTTATTTGCATCTCTTACTCCTTTAAATTTATTTATATCCTCCACTCTACTTTTTGTGAATCAAAAATCATTGAAGAAGAAAGAAGTCATAATAGTTTTTTTGATTTTTTCAATTGGAATGATTGCTGAAATCCTTGGAGTTAATTACGGATTAATATTTGGAAAATATGATTATGGAGACAATCTTGGATTAAAGTTACTAGGCGTTCCTTTATTAATTGGATTAAATTGGGTTGTATTAACCTTTATATGTGGAAGCATTTCCAACCATTTTATAAAAAACAAATACTTATCTATTGTAGTTGGAATTATATTTATGTTAATAATCGATATAACCCTGGAACCTATTGCACCAACCTTAGATTATTGGGAATTTTCAGGATCTATAGCGCCAATTCAAAATTATATTGGTTGGGCCTTTACATCATTATTGACACTTTATATTTACCAATTTTACTACTCTAGTAAAGAATTTACTTTTTCTATTAATCTTTTTCTAGCTCAATTTTTATTCTTTGTTGGGTTTAATTTTTTAGGATAGGTTTCATAAAAATTAAAATAATTATAGTTTTGCAACGCAGGCCTCGTAGCATAACTGAATAGTGCATCTGATTACGGCTCAGAAGGTTGCAGGTTTGAATCCTGCCGAGGTCACAAGAGGGAATTTATTTTTTAAGTAGATTCCCTTTTTTTCATAATAATTATTATATAACTTAAAGTCTTCATCTATATTTTTTTAAAACATGAAATCATTACAACTAATATTGTGCATGCTAACGATAAGCTACACATACTCACAAGAAAAAACTATTATCTCTGATCTTGAAGATTTATCCCTTAATATAGGTGAAGTATTTAAGCCTAATTCCAAGGTCGTAAATTCAGATGGCAGTGAAGCTGAATGTGACAGGCTTTATTATTATAACAAAAAAGGGGTTTTTAGCTCAGCTAAGTCTATAACATTTGATAGATCTGAAGGAACTCTAATGGCAAATGAACCGGGCACTCATGAAGTTGTTGCTATATGTATTGATTCGGAAGGAAAAAGATTAAGTAAGACATTTTATGTAAATGTAAATTATCCAAAAATCAAAGAAGTAAAATTATCATTAAATGATGAAAATATTTATGTTGGTAATTACATTCCCCTCGTTTACGAAATAACGGATGAACTAGACACAAAAAGAGTGATTGATTTTTGGACAACAGATGTTGCTGCTAAATATTTTTCTGAAGTTGATATGTCATTAACATCTAGTAATAATAAAATTGAAATTGATGAATCCAATAACATTCTAGCTATAGAAGAAGGGAGTTCTTCAATAATAGCATTGTTCGATGGAGTTAAGGGACAAATTGATATTAAAGTCAAAAAAAATCCAGTATCAAGATTAGTTTTAAAATCAAGTGAAAATAATGTAAGATCTGGTGATGTGATAAACTATAATACAATTGCATATGACAAAAAAGGTAATGTGATTGAAGGAATAAAAGTAGAATACTCTTTTACAGGAAAGTCATCAGATAAAAGTAATACAGCTTCAGGTTTAATTCTTAATGATGGAAGATTTGTAGGTGATGTTCCTGGAAAATATATTATTTCTGCTAAAGTTGGTAATATTTCAACTTCAAAGGTTGCAAACGTATTTCCAAGAGAAGTTCAAAGAGAAGTAAATTCTGTTGGGACTGGACTCGTTGGGGATAAACATACATCTGATTTCTGGATTTTTGAAGGTGTTGATGGTGGAGATTATGGTGTCACAGGTACTTGGGGGGCAGATGGAACTGCATATTTCTGGGATGTTTCAGATCCTAGTGACTTAAAAAAAATAGATAGTGTTCAAGTTGATGCAAGAACAGTTAATGATGTTAAGGTATCTCAAGACGGTAAAATCTGTGTAATAACTAGAGAGGGGGCATCTAATAGAAAAAATGGAATGATCATTATTGATGTTTCAAATCCAAGAGATGTAAAAATACTTAGTGAGTATACCAAAAATCTTACAGGCGGTGTTCATAATGTTTTTATTGATAATAATCATGTTTATGCACTTAGTAATGGTGAAAGATATTATGTTGTAAATATTGATGATCCATCTAATCCTAAAGAAGTAGGTATGTTTGAGTTAGGTAAGGAAGGACAATCAATTCATGATGTATGGATTGAGGACGGAATAGCATATTCTTCAAATTGGAGAGATGGAGTGTATTTAGTTGATGTAGGAAATGGAATTGTAGGAGGTTCACCATCAAATCCAATTGCTTTTGGAAATTACAGTTATGCTAGTGGTGCCCATCATGCAACTTTTCCATTTAAAAGTAAATCAACAGGAAAGTTTTATACAGTTCTTGGTGATGAAATCTTTCCAAATGGTGTAAATCCAAATGGCACAAATGAAACTGCTGGATTTATTCATTTTGTTGATTTTTCTGATTTGAATAATCCGAAGGAAGTTGCAAGATATGAGCTTCCTGGACACGGATCGCACAATTATTGGATTGAGGATGACATATTATATGTTGCAATGTACACTGGTGGTTTGAGAATAGTTGATATTAGTGGAGATCTAATTGGAGACCTATACAAGCAAGGAAGAGAAATAGGATATTTATTGACTGGAAGTGAGGATGGATATATTCCTAATGACACAATGGTTTGGGGTGCTCAACTATACAAAGGGCATGTATTCTATTCTGATTTCAATACTGGTTTAGGAGCAGCAAAAGTTTCAGGAGGAAAGCCTGATAACAGTAAAACAAATCAACATTTAGACAATTAAAATGTTCAGAATATTACTAATACTAATTATATCTTTTAATATAACCTATTCTCAAGATTACTATTTGTACGTTGCTGCAGAATCAGATGATACAGTATCATTACTAAAGTTTGATGGGAATAATCTTAGTGAAACAGAAAGAATAGTTGTAGGTAGTTATCCTACTGAAAATGAAGGACCGCATGGACTTACAGTAGATCCTAATGGAAAATATTGGTATTTAACCCTTGCACATGGAAATCCATTTGGTAAACTAATTAAATATTCAACTGAAACAAATGAACTAGTTGATGAAACTACTCTTGGTTTATTTCCTGCATCAATGCAAATTTCAACTGTTACTGGATTTTTGTACTGTGTAAATTTCAATTTACATGGCGACATGAAACCATCTTCAGTTTCTGTTGTAGATCCTGAAACTATGACAGAAATAACAAGAATTAAAACTGGAAGTATGCCTCATGGGTCAAGAATAACAAGTGATGGACTTAAACAATATTCAGTAGCTATGATGTCTGGTGAGTTATTTGAAATTGATGCACTTTCATTAGAAGTATCAAGGATCTTAGATCTTGAAGATCACTCTAAAATGGATCATTCAAAGATGGATCATTCAAAAATGAATGATTCTAAAATGGATCATTCAGAAATGAAACATTCAAATGTTAAACCTACTTGGGTAATACCCCACCCTAACAAAAATGTAATTTATATAGCAGGAAATGGAAGTGATGAAATTATTGAAGTTGATTCTGATTCTTGGAAGGTATCAAAAAGAATTAAAACAGGTAAAGGTCCCTACAACGTAGAAATATCTCCAAATGGTAAATACATGATTGCCACTCTAAAATCAATCGGAAGTACAGGGATTTGGGATTTAGATTCAGGAAAATTATTAAGTGAAGTTAAAAACTCAACATCTGTATCACATGGAATTGCAATTTCACCTGACAGTAAATATGCTTTTATCTCTGTGGAAGGTATTGGTGGTGAGCCAGGAATTGTGGATGTAATAGATATTAAAAGTCAAACATTAATTGATAATGTAGAGATTGGGAAACAAGCAGGTGGTATAGCTTTTTGGAAAATGGAAATTTAATTTCCTTTAACAGCTTTAACCATAGTTGATAATAGTCCATTCTTTTTCTTATCACTCATAAGCTGCCAAAACATTATTCCTCCAAGTTTATTTTTAATAGCATATTCAGATTTAAGCTTAATAGATTTGTGATCATCAAAAGTTGCAAAAACTTTATTAACTGAATCATATGCATAAGGAGCATTAGCTCTTTCATCCCAGTAGAAAGAAAAATTTTCTTTTACTTCTTCAAAGTTAATTTGATTATAACTTCTATTCCATTCAGAATTTTGACCCAAACCATTTGATTTGTTATCAATATTTTTAAAAGTTTTGATATAAAAAGCTGCACCAATAAAAATCTGCTCAGGTTTCACACCGTAAGAAATAAGCTCATCAATAGAATTAAATGCAGATCTTCCATCAAAATCAACCGAGCCTAATGCAGTATGGTGTCCCGTTTGTTTAGAACCACTACCATAGAAATCATATGTCATCAAGTTAACATTGTCAACCAATGGCATTACTTTGTCCCATTCTACAGAATTTTCAAAGAACCTACTCGATGCACCAGCAGCAAAACTTAATATATCACCTTCCTTCATATACTTTCTAAGAAGAATGACTAAATCAGTAAAATTTTCTTTGTCTTCAGGTTTCCATTTATGTCCTGGATAACCTGATATCCCTGGATATTCCCAATCCAAATCAATTCCATCAGCATTATAAAATTCAATAATATCTGCTGTTGATTTAGCGAACTCTTCTCTAGCTTCTTTTGAACTAAAAACATCACTACATGTTTCACATCCTCCCCATCCACCTAAAGAAACTAGTACTTTAAGATTAGGATACTTATTTTTTTGATTAACAACATTAATAAGAGTTAAGCTATCAGTTTCATTATCAATGGCTAGTTTATTACCTTTTAAGTGAAGAAAACTATAAATAATTTGGTCAACGCCTGTTAAGTCAAATTCATCAATAGATTTTTCATCTCCATGATAATAAGCAATTACTTGTTGTTCTTTATCTCCTTCGTTTTGACATGAAATCAAAAAACACATGAATAGAAGAATTAATTTTCTCATTTCTCCCCTATATTTTTTTTAATTACGTGTAATGTAGTTAAAAAAGTGATTTTTTCAACTGAATTTCTAAAATCTTCTTCCTCTATTCTCTTTTCAAGATGATTGATAAATTCATATAAAGTACTTTGTCTATTCATGATCAAAAAGTACAAAAAAAAAAGAGGAGTTCAAACTCCTCTTTTATTGATAATTAGTAAAATTTATTTAATTATTCAGCTGGCGTTGATGCTCTAGAATAAACCCAGAAACCACCAACTTTACCATCTTCAATATAGAAATCAGCTACATCATATGTAATTACTTCCTCTCCCTCAACATTTTGAGTTAGTGTATGACCTGTTATTACCCACTCTCCTACTTGACCATCAACTTTCATAGTATATGAAAAGAAAGTATTCCATTGAGGATTATTTGAATCAAACCAACCTTCTAAAAACTCTTTGTGAGTTTCTCTGCTTTGTAAGAACTCACCTCTTGGTCCGTAAACAAAGAATTGTCCAAATTGTTTTGTTGAATCTGCTTCCATCTCAAAAATAGCTTCAACATCAGCAGCGTTATGAGCGTCTAAATATTTATCTATGATATCTAAGTTTGCTGGATCAGCATCTCTGGCATCTGTTTTGCCATCCGCAGTTGCTAAATAACCTGCAGCTGGATTATCATCACACTCAGGCGCAGCAGTTTCACAAGAAAAAGTAAATACTGCAATCAATAATAGTAATAAGTAATTTTTCATAATAGTTATTGTTTTACTCAATTAAATTACAAAAAAAAAAGCAACCCATGTATGAGTTGCTTTTCTTGTATTGATATAATTTCTCTTTAGAAATTATGTGTAAGAGTAAATAATGCTTGTTGACCAACCATTGGCATATTAACCATTGTTTGATATTTTTTACCTAAAATATTATCAACTGTTAAGTCTAATCTAGTTTTTGAACTTAGAGGTAAACCAACATTTATATCCCATACAGTTCTTTTAGGAACAAATCCATCAAACCAGAACACATTAGAATTGCTTGAATTTAATGTATTAATATTCATTGAATTTTGGTATCTGAATGATGCACCGAAGTTCATTCCTTTTTCAGGGTTGTATGCAAAACCTGCTTTAACTCTGTGCTTTGGAATATTTAAATGATAAACTGCAGGTGAAGTTTCATCTCCTCCAGAAACATCTTCTTTTGTAAATTCTGTTTGATTTACAAATGAATAATTAGCAAAAAATAAAGCAGAATCATTTATTTCATATGATGTGGCTATATCACTTCCCCAATAATTAATTTCACCGAAATTCATAGCACCAAAAAAGATTCTACTCATACCGTTCGATTGATCAGCTTGAACTAACCCAAAAGAAGGTATTGAAGCAGCAGTAGCTGCAGCATACTGCCCAGCTATTCCACCTAAAAACAGAGCATTTTGTTCTGCTACACTTCCAGGTAACCCTGCATTTAGATATATGTTATTAAAAACATTATACATTGTAGAATACATTCCTTGCTGAGCTGCACCTGGATCTAATGCGACATGTGGCGTTACTTGTCTTGTAGTAACCATATTAGTTTTTCTTATGTTGTATATATCAACAGCGAAAGAGAATTTACCCACTGTATTACTATATCCTAACTCATAAGTTGTCTCAGTAGATAATTTAGAAGTATCGCTGCCCATAATATCCATTCTGTTTCCATTACCATCGTGTGTGTAGAAAGGAGTGAATGCATTGTAAGCTAAAATATCACTTAATAGAGCTCCCGGGTTTTGGAAAGGTAATAATAATAACATATTTCCAGTTGCCATTGCTTGTTGTGCAACTGCACTAATAAACTGACCTGCAAATAAACCCATTAAAGCAAAATGATCCATTCCCAATCCTTTATAAGGACCTGGATGTATATTATAAACTGGATCAAACATTGACCAAGGTTTCCAAGTAGGGTTTGTAAAGGTTATTGCATTTTTATTTCCATAAGGTCCCATATAACCACCATCCCATGAGTTAGCAGCAAAATCGCTAAATAATGTATAAGCATTATCAGTCGCATGAGATTGACCCATACTTAATCTTAAAGTTCCTCCAGAATTATCATCTATAAAAATGATACCTTTAGGTGAGAATGCATTTTGATTGATAACTGAGAAATGATCTACTCTTCCCTGGAATAAAAGATCAATATTGTCAGTTAAGGCTGTAGAGGATTGTAATGAAAATCCATAAGTTCTAAAGTCATCTTCGTCTTCGTATGCTCCAAACACTCTTCCTTCTGAATCAAATTTTGTTAATCTATGATCTGCAGTTAATGTAACATCCGTGCCTAATTTAGGTAATGTTAAATCATATCCAATCTGCGCATGAGATTGTTTGCTTTCAATAGTTTGATCCTGACCTAACCAATAGCTGTAATTACCACCGCCAACTTTGTTTGGTGCTTCGTTCGAAGTTACTGTGTACTGAGCAAAAAAGTCATCGAAGTCTAATTTAGCATTAAAGAAAGT
This sequence comes from Flavobacteriales bacterium, assembly GCA_004321735.1. Lineage (GTDB taxonomy): Bacteria > Bacteroidota > Bacteroidia > Flavobacteriales > Flavobacteriaceae > Eutrophosalina > Eutrophosalina marina. The sequence goes on from SGZB01000008.1 coordinate 19,593, forward strand.
ACTATGCATATCTCTTTTTTCTTCACCCCAAACTTGTCTTCTTTGAATATTTTCAGTTTCATTAGTTCCAAAAGATATAGTTAAATCATAATCTTCGTAGTTATAATAAAGAGATGTATCAAAGTTAAATGAAGACATCAATGGAATTTGACCTCCTAACGCTTGAGATGTTTGATCACCAACTAACCAGTCTGTGTTTTCAGAGTAGCTTAAATTGATTTTATATCCAAATGTTTTGTCTTCATTGTGGTCAGCATGTCTTAAGTTAGCAGAAAATAAATTCCAGTTTGACTGAACGTCTGATTCGCTTCCTGATAAAATTGATGCATTTCCATTTTTATTAATACCACCGCTAGAAATAGCCACTGTAGTTCCTGGGTAATCAAAAGGATTTTTAGTTGTTACACTAACAACACCAGAGGTTGCATTTAATCCATAAACAGCTCCAGATGATCCTCTTACAACTTCAACTCTAGCTATATCTAGAGCAGATAAGGTAGAAGCTGCAGCATCAAAAAACTTAAGACCGAAGTTGTTTAATTCTCTACCATCAGAAAGAAACAAGGTTTGAGTTGAAAAAATATCAACACCTTCTCTTAAATGGAGATTAAAACTATTAACTCCTTGTCTTGAGATGTTGACACCAACAGTGTTATCAAGAAGTCCTAAAACATTAAAAGTTTTTTTGTTGTTAATTTCTTCATGAGAAATTATTGTTGTTGAGTTACTTGCACGGTTTAGCTTTTCAGCTGTTCTTGATGCAGCAGTAACTTCATCATCGTTTTGTTGTGCATTAATGTTAAATGAAAACAACATTAATAATGCAAAAAACTGATAATATAAATTTTTCATAGTTGATTAATTTTTGTGAATTTAACAATATTTTATGAGAAATTTAACTTTTAGATAATATACCCCCAGATAACTTCCTCTGTAGCATTGTACCAATTTTGATATTTTGAAGAAAAAGCTTCGTCAATCTTTGCTCTTTTAATCTTTAAAGTTGGGGTTGTTAAACCATTTTCAGGTTTCCAGTCCTCAGAAAGAAGAATGATTTTCTTTACCTTTTTGTATCCGTCGGCAGTTGAATTGAAATCCAAAAGAATTTTTTTCAAACTCTCCTTTGTTTTTTCTTTATCATTTAATGCTTGTTCATTTGGCACAGCAAGTAATATAGGCTGAGCTAAACCAAGCCCAACAATACATAACTGTTGAAAAAGGTTCGATTTCTCAAACTTTTCTTCAATTAGATGAGGTTCTATATATTTTCCTTTTGATGTTTTAAAAATATCTTTTACTCTTCCAGTTATATGTAAATATCCATTATCATCTAGATGCCCTTTGTCTCCTGTATTAAACCATCCATCAACTAAAACTTCATTAGTATAATCCGGGTTTTTATAATACTCTTTCAGTAAATATGGACTCTTATTGAGAATCTCACCATTTTCTCCAATTTTAATTTCAACTTGATCCCATGGTTTTCCAACAGAACCCTTACCATCAGCTGTTGTAGTATCTAGATAAGAACAAACACAACAATTTTCTGTCATTCCATAACCATTAAGAATATTAATTCCTAGTCTACCATACCATTCAATCAAATCCTGAGGGAGAAAAGCAGCACCGCTCACAATTGCATTTGCATTTGACCAGCCCAACGATTTTCTTACTTTTTTCTTAATCAAGGATGATATTATTGGAACACTTAAAAGAAAGTTTAATCTTTTTTGTGGCATTTTTTCTAAAATCTTGTCTTTGAATTTATTGTAAATTCTAGGAACACCAGCGAACGTTGTAGGTTGCACATCGGCTAAATTTTTTGGAAAAGATTCAAGTGATTCAACAAATGACATTGTACCACCATATCTCATGCATTGAAATTCAAGGACAACTCTTTCAAAAATGTGATTTAAAGGTAAATAAGAGAAAAAACTATTATTACCGTTTCTGTCCATCCCCAATGGATTCACATCGCTTTCAACAATGATTTTTGTTAAAAATATAGTTCTGTAATCTAAAACAACCCCTTTTGGATCTCCAGTTGTTCCAGAGGTAAATACAATTGTCCAAATATCATCAAGCTCAGGGTAGTAGTCTTCTTTTTGAGGTTCATTATTTTTTAAAAGATCTTCCCATTTATCAGAATTATTAATAACCGAATGATTTTCATAATGAGGGAAAGAAATAACTGGAATATTTTTAACACCTTTAGATTGTTCATCCCAATTTTCTAACTTTCCTGCAAACAATAACTTAACTTCTCCAAAATCAATTAACTTTTCAAGTTCAAAAGATTGAAGTGTAGGAAAAAAAGGGACTGAAATATGACCAGCCATCATTACGGCCAAATCAGCAATTATCCACTCTCTACAGTTTTTTGAAATAAGTCCAATGTTAGATTTTGGCGTAAGGTTATAACTACTAATTGCAGTTGCCATTTTTCTAGCCATTACTCCAACTTCACCCCAGGTATATTCTTCCCAATTATCACCAAATGGCTGTCTTAAAAAAGGGTCATTAGCTTTTTCTTTTTCCCATTTGTAAAATGGAAAATCATAATATTTGTTATCCATAATTAACTAAATATAGTTTTTTTTTAAAATATAATATTAGCATTATAGTTGATAAGAATATTTAACTTAGTCTATCTAAAATGAAGAAATTTAAATCCACAATAAACAACAGAAGTGCTTCTTTCAAAAACAATAAGAAGGCTATGTTAAAACTTGTTAAAAAGTTAAACGGATTTTTGAAATTATCTAAAAGTGCTGGATCTCCAGGAGCACTTATAAAAGCTAAACAAAGAGGAAAATCTTTGAGTTCTGAAAAACTAAATCTTATTCTTGATAAAGACTCGCCATTCTTAGAATTAATGTCATTAGCTGGTATGGGGCATGAAAATGGTTTTGGTCCAGGTGGTACTACATCTTGCATACTTGGTTTTGTTTCAAATAAATTATGCCTTATTAATTCAAATATTGGAACTAAAAAAGGTGGTGTAGTTGATTACGCAACAAGTCTAAAGAATTTAAGAATAGGTCAAATTGCTGAGGAAAATAAACTTACCTTGATTAATCTAGTTGAAAGTGGAGGTGCCAACCTTCCTGATCAAGATAAAGTATTTACCAATTATGGTAAAATGTTTTATGATATGTCAAGAAGATCAAAAAAAGGTATCATGACTATTTCTATTGTATTTGGAAATGCAACAGCTGGAGGTGCTTATGTCCCTGGAATGTCTGATTTCAATATCATGCAGAAGAATCAAGCAAAAGTTTTTTTAGCTGGTCCTCCACTTGTAAAAATGGCTACTGGTGAGGAATCATCCGACGAGGAATTGGGTGGAGCTAAAATGCATAGTAACCTTTCCGGTGTTTCTGATTTTTTGGCAAATGATGAAAAAGAAGCCATAGAAATGGCGAGAAGTATTGTAGACAATGTAATTGATGATAAGATAGTTGATTCAGGTGAAGATGCTAACCCACCTATTTATGATAATGATGAAATACTTGGAATAATTCCCGAAAATTTAAAAACTCCATTTGATATTAGAGATCTAATAGTAAGATTTGTTGATAATTCTATTTTTGAAGAATTTAAGAGTAATTACGGAATAACAATGAAATGCGGATGGGCTAAAATCAATAACCATAAAGTGGGTATCATAGCAAGTAATGGGGTGATTTTTAGTGAGTCTGCAAAAAAAGCAACACAATTTATACTACTCGCTAATAAAAATAATATACCTATTCTTTTCATACATAACACTACTGGTTTTATGGTTGGAAAAAGACATGAGCAAATGGGTATATTAAATCATGGCTCTCAATTGGTTCATGCAGTTGCTGGAAGTGAAGTTCCACATATTACACTTTTGGTTGGTAATTCTTATGGTGCAGGTAATTATGCGATGTGCGGTAGATCATTTAATCCAAGGTTTTTATTTGCATACCCTAATGTAGAATCTGGGGTTATGGGTGCAGAGCAATTAGCAGGAGTTATGGAATTGATAAAAATCAATGCTGCAAAAAACAAAAACGAAAAGTTAAATAAGAGACAGCTAAATAAGGAAAAAAAGGAATTAATAATCAGTGCAAAAGAAAAATCTAGTATTTGGCATACAACATCTGAGGTTTTAGATGATGGGGTTATTGACCCTAGAGACACAAGAAAATACCTTTCATTGTGTTTTGAAGTGATTTATAAAGAAAAAATAAATGGATCAAAATCCTATGGTACTTTTAGAATATAAACATGTTTTTTAAGGAAGAATACATAGAAAATTACGATTTCAGCTTAAACAAATTTACGTTAGTTAATATCACAGATAATTTTTTAGAAATAACCCTAAACAGAAACGAGAAAAAGAATGCGCTGAGCACAGAGATGATTAAAGAACTAGCTGTTTGCACCGATTATGCAAATACTAAAAAAGAAATAAGAGGTGTTATTTACAAGTCTTCTGGAGATACATTTTGTGCTGGTCTAGATTTAAAAAATTTAGAAACCAATGAAGATGTTTTTTTAGGTGATGTTTTTAATAAACTAGAAAAACCAAAACTAGCTGTTATTGAAGGAAATGTTTATGGTGGAGGTTTATTGTTTTTATCTTGCAGTGATTTCATAATAGCAAAAAAAGACTTAATTTTTTCCCTCACTGAAACTAAAAGAGGTCTATTCCCATATCAAATAATGCACTCGTTTTCAATGGTTATGCCTCCAAAAATAGCGTTAAAGTTATGTGTACATGCCTCTGCTTTTAATTCAGAAGAAGCACAGAAATACAACCTAATAGACATCATAACCGATGACATTGAGTTACAAATTAGAGAATGGAAAAATTCTATAAATCAAGGATCACCTAATGCTATAAATTCGGGGATTAAGGTATTTAACAAATTATACCATAACAAAGACACAATCGCATACCTAAATAAAGAATTAGATTTATTAAAAGAATCTGATGATGCTAAAGAGGGAATAAAAGCTTTTATTGAAAAAAGAGATCCAGAATGGAAATAAATAATAAAACTGTAAGAATAGTACAGTTACCAAAAGCTTATCCCTCAAGAGAAATGTGGATGATGAGTGAAGAAAACTTTGACCTTCAGCTAAAAGAAAATGAATTTATTGTCAAGAATGAATTTATTTTCTTAGATGATAGAACCTTAGAATATTTAAATAAAGAATCATCAAAAATTTTAAATAAAGTCATGTTTGCTATAACCTTTGGAAAAGTTTTAGAATCTAAAAATGTAAACTATGTTAAAAATGATGTTGTAATTGGTAATGGTGGCGTACAAGACTATTGTATAACAAATGAAAAAATATTTAATAAAGTTGATAATAATTCATATTTGTTGGATGAAGATGAATGTCATGAAGGAATACATAACTTTCATAATATTTTAATGAAATTATATGATGATAAAAAAAAAGGTAAATTAGTTTTAAAGATTTAATCATGAGTAAACCAGAATTCTTCAACAACCTAAGTCTACCTGCAGTAGCAGCTCCAATGTTTCTTATTTCAGGTCCGAAACTAGTTATCGAATGTTGTAAGAATGGGATTGTTGGAACTTTTCCAGCCTTAAATCAAAGAACAACTGAAGGTTTTGAAGAATGGGTCATACAGATTAAAACTGAGCTTGAAGAGTTTGAAAAAGAAACTGGAAAAAAAGCTGCTCCATTTGGAGTAAATCTTATCGTTCACAATACTAATCCCAGAATAAAAGCAGATCTTAAGGTTTGTGTTAAACATAAAGTTCCTCTAATTATAACTTCTCTTGGTGCTGTTTCCCAATTAGTAGGTGCCATTCATTCTTACGGTGGTCTGGTATATCATGATATTATTAAAAAAAGACATGCAGAAAAAGCTATGGAAGCAGGCGTTGATGGTTTGATTCTAGTATCAGCTGGAGCAGGAGGACATGGTGGAACACTAAATCCTATCTCACTAATTTCTGAAATTAGAACTTTCTTTAAAAAAACAATTTTACTCTCTGGTTGCATTAGCAACGGTAGAGATATAGCTTCAGCATTACAAATGGGTGCAGATTTAGCATATATGGGAACTAGATTTATAAATACAAAGGAGAGCTTGGCTGATGAAGATTATAAAAATATGATTATAAACTCAACTGCAGATGACATAATCTATACAGCAGTAGTTTCAGGTGTAAAAGCAAACTTCATTAAACAAAGTCTTGAAACAATGGGAATTACTGAAGATGATTGGAGCAAAACAAAAAAAATAAACTTTGGAGAAGAATTGGACGCAGCAAAAGCTGAGGCAAAAGCTTGGAAAACAATTTGGTCTGCAGGTCAAGGTGTTACAAGTATTAAAGATTGTCCACATGTAAGTGAACTAATTTCAGACCTAAAATCAGAGTTTATTGATTCAATTCAAGAGCAATTCCAATTATTACAAAACTTTAAATAAAAAAAAACCCGCAAAAAGCGGGTTTTTAGTTTTAGATTATTTGATATAATAAATTTCTTTTGTTTCAGCATCAATTCCACCAAGCATCACTAATATTTCATCTTCATGATCTGCAACTGATGCCCAAAACTTCTTAGAAGTTTCATTCATAGGTTGAAAATTACCTTCCTCAAATGCTGCAAAATCTGACCAAGAATCATAAAATATATAAATGTTAAATGAATAACCTGCTCCGTATAAATGTCTATTTGAATAAACTGCAACAGGAATTCCGCTATCTTGGTAATTTTTAAGGTTCTGTTGTAAACCAGCATTAAAATCTTGATTCATTCCCCACTTAACATTGTACTTTGATACAACCATTATTTTATTAGTAGACCAATCAAGATTTTCTGCTTCCCAAAACAATGAGTTTTCATTAGAGATTCTGATTTCATCATAATGATTATAAACAGCCATTTTATTGTAATTGCCCCATTGTGGGCCTACAACTTGTTTTTCATCATCTGAAAGTGAATTCCAGTATGCTGTTCTAGCAGCAGCAGCAGCAGCAGTATCTTTTTCTAAATCAGATTCAGAATTATAAAATGCGTATGTTGCGACAGAATAATTTCCAGCATACTTATGAGCAAAAATACCACCACCTGTTACAGTTGATTCATCAGAAATTGACACATCATGAAATTTTTTGTGAAGAGTTAAAAACTCATCCATTTTTTCTCTAGGAACATCATGGAAGGTAACATTTACAATTGATTGTTGTGCGTAGGTTGCAAAAGAAAATAGCAAAACTACTAGATAAGTTAATTTTTTCATTTTAAGATTAATTGTTGAATCTTAAAATTACAAAAAAGTTATTTTAGATATGTTATGCTAATGTAAACTATTGTTTTACAATTATCAATGTAGCTTTTGCTCCTGTTGCTAAATTCCATTGATTTGCAGATAATAAGACGTCATTATCATCATAAATTCTTAATTCAGCAGTATTAGGACCTGATTCACCTTGATTTAATGCAATGAATTCTATTTTATTGAATCCATCTTTAAGTTTAAGATTAATTCCTCTAAATGATGAATTTAAGGTTAAATTTTGAACGATAACCTCATCATTTACAAGAATAGATACACGATCACCATCTACATATTCAAAATCTCTACAGACAATATTAGCAGTATCAGAAATTGTCTTAACATCACCTAAATATGCATCACCTGTATAATTATTTGGATTTTTTTCTTTTTCCTTATTCAATCTTTTTAAATAAGTATCACCAGGATTCAAATAATATTCTTTATCAGGAATCATAAAACCTTTTTTATCCTCACTTTTTTCAATTTTCTTGAATGTAAATGAATTAGGATTATTCTTAATTACAGGTGGAATTTTAACTGATTTCTTGGGCGGAGTTATATCAATTTTACGACTACTACTCTCAACTTGAGAATAGGAGTTACTAATAAATAGTGTAAGAAATAATGTAAATAATAATCTTCTCACGATACAAATTTAAAAAACAAAAACTATACCTTTATTTACTGAGGAATTTGTTGTATCTCCACTTTGATATTATACCCAGAATTAATACGAATACAATACTGTAGTAAACAAAATCTGGCGTAATTACTTTATCACCACTGGCATATGAGTGAAGACCAACTAGATAGAAGTTTACACCGAAGTATGTCATAACTATACTTGCAAAAGCTATAATTGACATTAAGTTAAATAACCAAGCTCCCCTCATTTTGGGAATTAATCTCATGTGAAGAACAAAGGCATAAACTAAAATACTTATCAATGCCCATGTTTCTTTAGGGTCCCATCCCCAATAACGACCCCAGCTTTCATTGGCCCACATTCCACCAAGGAAGTTGCCTATGGTTAACATAACTAATCCAATAGTAAGAGCCAATTCATTAATTATGGTTAGTTCGGAAAGTTTATGCTTAATTACTTTTGAATTCTTAGATGTAGACAAAATCATCAAGAATAGTGAAACAATACCTAATATCATTCCTAAAGCAAATGGACCGTAACTTCCTACAATAATAGAAACATGTATCATTAACCAGTAACTATCAAGTACTGGGACTAAATTAGCAATTGAAGGATCCATCCAATTCCAATGTGCAATCATTAAAATCATCGATGCAACAAATGAGGTTGAAGCTAGAGTTAAATCAGATTTTTTAGCAAATAAAAGTCCAATTCCCATAGTAGCCCAGGCTACATAAATCATCGATTCGTAAGCATCACTCCACGGCGCATGTCCTGAAACATATCCTCGTGCAATTAAGGCAATTGTATGTAAAATAAATAAACCAAAAATTATAATCTTAAACCCTTTAAAGATGTAATTAAAGATGTTATTAATTTTTTTATTTGAGTTAAATATTTGTAAAATTATAAATACAAAATACACTAAACCAGCTAGAAAATAATAAAGAAACAGTCTCTTAAAAATATCGTATTTATTGTATAAAACTTCTGCTTTAATTCTATCTTCACTAGGTACTACTTCACTCCCATATTTTAATTGGAAACCTTTAATACTTTCAAGAATTCTTTCAGCATTAGAATAGTCATTAGAACTAACGCCATTATCTAATTCTTTTAAATATAATGGAACAATATTATTTACAAATAAAGAATCAACATTTTGATAGTTATAATTTTTAACTTCGGATTGTGAGATCCACTTATTATTTTCATCATTTGGGACAGGAAAAATTTTTAGAATTTCACCTTCTAAAGCAGAAAAAAATAGATTTACTTTTCTATCAGTATCTATAAAATCTTTTTCAAACTGATTTGGCAAAGATGATTTATATGCTTTTTCTAAGTAAGTAGACAACTTATAATTACCACTATCATCAAAGAAATTGATAAAAGCAGCATATTTACTTTCTTTATCAACACCAATAATATTTCTAATACTGTCATTTCCTCTTTTTAAGTAAATTATGGGTTCAGAATACCATGCAAGAGGATTTCTAAGTATAGATAAAAAAACTTGATCAGAGTTTAAATCATTGTAAGTATCTGATTTACTTACTTTTCTTAAAAGTTCTGATGAAAAAGTGTTCAATGGCTTCATTCTTCCACCAGTATCTTGAATAACAATTTCACCAAATTTATTTGCATGTTCTAAATCAACTACATAATTCTTAATTGTAGGATCCATAGAAAAATTATCTCCATCGTGAGTATAATCTGCCTGTGCTGTTATTGCAGTTGAAAAAAACAAAAAGATAATGGATAGATTTACTCTCTTTGATTTTAGTTTATCAAGCCTTACAGATAAATCTTTAAATCTAGTTTTCCCATAAAACATTATTGCAACTAAACCAATGTAAAGTAATATATAGCCTATATAAGTAATTAAAGTTCCAAAAAAATCTTTATTTACTGAGAGAATAGTACCCTTTTCATCAGGATCAAATGAAGCTTGAAAAAATCTATATCCTTTGTGATTAAGAATATGATTCATGTAGATATCGTAATCAAAAGCATTATCACTATCAACAGTAACTCTACTCATAAAACTACTGTAACTTTTTTCAGTACCAGGATATTTTTCGGCTATAAAATCATTTAATTTAATGTAGAAAGGTAATTCATATAGAAGAGATCCATACTTTAAAGAAAAATCAAGTCCTGCTAATGAGAAAGTTTGATATTGATCTGCAATTCCTTTACCACCTGCAAGTTCAATAATTGATTCTTCACCATTAGATGATACTTTTAATTTTAGTAAATTTTGATTTGTTTCTTCTTCCTCATTTTTTACTAGTTTATAATCACCACTAATAATTGGTTCTGGAAAAACGAACTGTAATCCTGCGACATTGTAAAGACTCCTGTATTGTAATTCGTCTTGAATATCTTTTTCAACTCGTCCATTAAATTGATCGATCATTCTCATGTATGATCCATTAAAAGAAGATTCAATGTAAAGATCATAACCATCAGAAGTAATGTTTATTGCTCCATCAATTTTATTATTTAAAGAAAATAATACACCATGGATATTAGTAACTTCTCCATCTTCAAGATAATGGTCATGACGATCTCCACTCGAAGCTTCTACCAGTTTGAGAAACTTTTTATCACTCTCTCCCTCTACAACTTTATATTCAACATTTTCAATAAAATCTAAGTATTCAACTTTAAATTTTTGATTATTAAAGTCATTCTTGATTGTAAAACTGTTATTAAAATCAGTCGCTTCGGAGAGTAGAACCTTTTTTTCTAGCTTTTTTCTTTGTGGTTGACCATTCATTTCACCATCCACCAAAACAGTAACGTAAGTATCGGATGATAAGAATTGATTTGAATTAGCACCTTCTCTTATTGGCATTATACCTTCGTAACCAATATATCTTGTTATTCCAGCACCAACTATTATGAGTATCCAAGAAATATGTAGAAGTAATACTGCTATTTTTTCTTTTCTAAGAAGGCTATATCTTTTAATGTTATATGCAAAGTTTACAACAAACAAAATCATCATTATTTCAAACCAAATAGCATTATAAACTAAAATTTTAGATGCGTCTGTTCCATAAAAACTTTCAATGAAAGTTCCCACAGCCATTGCTAATGAAAATGAAATAAAGAGAAATGCTGTTAATCTAGTTGAAACTAGAATTGATATTATTTTTTTAACCACTTATTCGCAAAATTACATTGTTTGTTTAGATCATTTACAGAGACGTAAGTATCAATAATCTTTTCATTCATCCACTTTTGGATTGCGGTAAGTTGTTTTTCTTTTAGTGCTAGTTCTTTGATTTTTATATAATCTTTGGAGTAATCAGCTACGTGTTCATCAAACCTATCAGATACCATAATCAATTTATAGCTTTGATTACCTTGACGATCTTTTTCAAGAAGAGGTGATGAAATTTCGTTATCTCCAAGTCTTTGAATCTGATTATATAATACTGGATCAATTTTAGTTAACTCAAATTTTGTATCTCCAGTAGTTGGATTTATGAGAACACCTCCATTATTTTTTGTAGATTTTTCGTCAGAAAAAGATTTGGCAGCTTCTTGAAAAGATAGTTCTCCATCTACTACTCTCTTTCTAATTAAATCGACTTTCTTTTTTGCTTCTGCCATTGCATCAGGTGAAATTTCTGGCGTTAAAAGAATATGTCTTACGTCAACTTCCTGCCCCCTAATTCTATCAACCTTAACAATGTGCCATCCAAATTCAGTCTCAAATGGTTCAGAAACTTCATTTTCTTTAAGTCTGTAGGCAACATCTCTAAATTCTTTTACCATTTGTGGTCTATTTCTATTCAAAGTATACTTTCCTCCAGTAGATCTAGAACCAGGATCTTGGGAGTATAAGATCGCTTTAGTAGCAAAACTAGATCCGTTAACAACAACATCATCTCTAATTGATTCAAGTCTGTCTATAACTTTCTTCTTTTCAGCCTCACTAACTTCAGGTTTGACAACAATCTGAGATATCTCTAATTCTGCACCAAAAATTGGTAAATCATATCTAGGAATATTATTAAAAAATTGTTTTACTTCTTCAGGTGTAATTTCAATTTCATCAACAATTTTAGATTGCATTTTTTGTGAAAGCTGATTCACTTTATTGATTTCAAAAAGTTCTTGTCTAAAAGCCTGTTCATCTTCTTTTTTATAGAATTCTAAAACTTTATCAATATCTCCAAGTTGACTAATAAAGTAATCAATTGTTTGATCAACATAATTGAATATTTGTTGGTTATCAATTTCTAAACTATCCTGTTCGGCATGATGAGCATATAGCTTATCTTCCATCAATTTACCAAGTAAACTACATTTGTCCAGATTATCAGTTGCAACGCCTTGAGATTGTAAATCAATTAATGTTTTATCAATATCTGAGTCAAGAATGATAAAGTCACCCACAACTGCTGCAAGACCATCAATCTTTATTTTTTGTTGAGAGCTCAGTGAACTGCAGAAAAGTAAAATTAGCGTAAATGCTGTTTTACTTAGTAGACTGAAACTTGTTATCTTTCTTTGCATTATCTAAAATTTCTTTTTCAAATTTTTTAATAAAATCAACTTTCTTTCTGTTCTGAAGAATTTCTTCAATTCGATCATAAATATAATCTATTGGAGCGACATCATCTACCATTTTATAATCATTAACTTTTATCAAATATACATCCAAAGAATCTTCTTTTGAACGGTATAACATATTTTTAACAATTCTTTCTTTTTCAAGGTCATTTAAAACAGGAATTTTACTAAAAAATAAATTTTTATTAATCCAGGTTGAATCGTTAAAAGAATAATTAAATAGCTGAATTGAAATTGAATCAAAAAATGATTTATCATCACTATTTAATCTTCTAAATCTTCTTTTTATCTCTTGAAGATTGAAGTTGTCTTTACTCAGTTTAACATATCTTCCTTTAACAATATCTTCGTATAGTTTAAAATTATCTCTAAACTCATCATAATAATCAATCACATCCGAAGAATTTACAATTGTATCTGAATTAACAGCAGCAACTTTGTTTTTGTAAGCAGTGATCAAAAGTTCATCATAATACTTTTCTGAAAGCTTGGTTATTTCTTCAATTTCTTCTTCTGAGAGGTTTAATTCTGCATTTTCACGTATAAGTTGATTTAATGCCCAATTATTAATGTATTTATTTAGTATTTTAATTGAGTCGTCTTTGCTTAAGCCGTCTGGAACCAAATTAATTATATCTTCTTTGATCAAAGTATTTTCACCTATTCTAGCTACAACTTCAGTTTCGATAGGAGCTGAAATATCACAACTCAAAAAAATGAGAAAAAAAATAAAAATCTTTTTCAATTATCTTGAATAATTTGGTGACTCTTTGGTAATTGTAATGTTGTGAGGATGACTTTCGTCTAGCCCTGCTCTAGTAATTTGAACAAAACTTGATTTATTTTTTAAATCATCTATAGTTTTTGCTCCACAATATCCCATTCCAGATCTAATTCCACCAACAAATTGATACATGGTCTCTACAATAAAACCTTTATATGGAACTCTACCAACAATCCCCTCAGGAACAAGCTTATTTTTATCGTCTACATTGGATTGAAAATATCTTTCTTTACTTCCTTTTTGCATTGCCTCAAGTGATCCCATTCCTCTGTAAGTCTTAAATTTTCTTCCCTCATAAATAATAGTCTCACCTGGAGATTCATGAGTTCCAGCAAGTAATGAACCTAACATGACACAATCAGCTCCTGCAGCAATTGCTTTAGTTATATCACCTGTGTGCTTAACTCCTCCATCTGCAATTACTGGAATGTCACTTCCTTTTAAAGCTTTTGAAATATTATGAATTGCAGATAACTGCGGATATCCAACCCCAGCAATTATTCGTGTGGTACATATTGAACCGGGGCCAATTCCAACTTTAATTCCATCTACACCAGCTTTAGCTAAAAACTTTGCAGCATCTGCAGTTGCAATATTACCAGCAACAACATCAAGTGAAGAAAATTTTGATTTTAATTTCTTTATTGTTTCCAAAACAGAAATTGTGTGAGCATGTGCTGTATCGATAACCACAGCATCCAATCCGGCATTATATAGCATTTCTGTTCTTTCAATCGAATCACCTCCTACTCCAACTGCAGCAGCAACCCTTAGTCTTCCAAATTCATCTTTATTAGAGGATGGCTTTGTGGTTAATTTTTGAATATCTCTAAAAGTAATTAATCCGATCAACTTGTAATCTTTATCTACAATTGGTAATTTTTCAATTTTATTTTCTTGAAGGATTATTTCAGCTTCTTTTAATGTTAACTCTTTAGATCCTGTAACAAGATTTTTAGAAGTCATAACATCACCAATTTTTTTGTCAAGTTGTCTTTCAAACCTCAAATCTCTATTGGTGACAATACCAATTAATTTTTTGTTACTATCAACTACTGGAATTCCACCAATACTGTATTCTTTCATGCAGTTTAAAGCATCTGCAACAGTTTTAGATTTAGACAATGTAATAGGATCTAGAATCATTCCGGACTCAGACCTTTTAACTTTTCTTACTTTGTCACTTTGTTCCTCAATCGATAAATTTTTATGAATTACACCAATCCCACCTTCTTGAGCCATCGCAATTGCCATTTTACTTTCAGTAACAGTATCCATCGCAGCAGAGACAATTGGAACCTTTAATTGAAGGTTTTTAGAAAATCTAGAATATAATGAAACTTCTGAAGGCAATACTTCAGAGTATGAAGGAACTAGAAGAACATCATCGAATGTTAGACCAATTTCTAAAAATTTTGAATTATTTGGAGCCATAGCAATTAAGAAATAATTGCGCACAAATATAAGGATTATGATTTACTTTTTATAAAGTTCTTTGAAAATCAGGAAAACAGCTAAAAAATAGCAAACATGTAAGAGTATTCCAGAGATCATTATTACGTAAGTAAACCAACTTATTTCAAGCCAGAGCATGTAAATTCCACCAAATGTTAAAACAATTGATACAAAAGGCTCTACAATTAGAAAGTTTTTTAATGGATTTGATATATCAGTTTTTGTTAAGAAGTAACCAATAACTAAGAAAATCAATGACATTGAAAGAATATGAGAATGGACAATATTCAAAATTTCTTTCTCACTTTTTTTAAACTTCATTACTTCTTGGTTATCTGAAAATTCATTTCCGTTATAGTGTTCTTCAATTCCTATTGGGGTTGTAGTATTGCTGTAAAATAAAAATTTAGTTCCTGAAAAAAAACCAATAGTCAAAACAATCAGGAAAGTAGATATTAAAAGTTTTACATCTTTTGATAAGTTAGAAAGTGTTGATTTCACTTTTTAAAATTAATAGAAAAAATTAATAGAATTTAATTTATCTAAATCAGATAAAAAATAATTGATGGAACGAGTCATAGATTTGACTGAAATGGTAGCTCCAGAAATAGCAGAAATATTTTCTCTGTATACATATTTTTTACCACCTTGAGCTCCAGTGAATTGCTTTAGCCATCTGTTACTACTAATTTCACCACCCCAACTTTCTCTGTAAGCAAGTATTTTAATTTTTTCAATTGAAAGATTATGATCAAGGATAATCATGTAATCAAAAGTTTCAGTCTTACTTGGCGCATTGCCTAAGTATAAATATGATGGTTTTTTAGAGTCTGGGAAAGTGATTTTGAAAAAATTATTTTCATTTAACGAAATATCAAAATCTATTTCATTAAAATTTATTTCATTCATTTTAAAATCAATCGTGTCATAGTGTTTTGAAATAACTTTTTTAGACTTATCAATATATCTAGATGGATTGTTGAATGCTGTGATCAAAATAAAAGCTATAACAAAATAAATTAACCTTTTCATTCTTAAACTATTAAAAAAACACACCTAAACCCATATTAAATTGACCATAATCATCATCTAATAGTGTTCTTTTAGATTGATAATCCATCTTAAACACAGTACCACGTGATAAATGATAAGAAAAACCAAAAGTTGTTTCTTTTCTATGAAAATCTTCATTTATAATTAAAGAATCATCAGTTGACTTGTGCGTGTTGTAATCTTCGTATCTCAAAAACAAATCTAATTTTTGAGTATTTTCCAATGGCAATAAATTAAATGCACCTTCAACGTAATAACCTGAAGCTTTAGAACCTAAATCCTTTCCTGAAAATAAATTATATTTTCCAGTATCTGATAAACTAGCAGACACCAATTGTGCTCTTGCTGAAAATCTATTTTTGACATATCTAGCATCAAAAGCTACCATTGAAAGTCCAACTTGAGATGCATCTATAGATTGATCCGTTGTTTGTGTTTTACCACTGTAGTATCCCAGTCCTAATTTTAATCCTGGCAATCCATAATAATCAATTTTAGCTGTGAAATTACCATTACTCCCAACAGATTCAGCACCCTTCTGTCTTCCTTTTCTAATAAGATCTGAACCTCTTAGTTTGTAGTCACCATCATAAGAAATTGGACCATTAACAATATAAGCCTGATATCTTAGAGATAGTGCATTTGATTTACCGTAAATCCCAAACCCTATTTCTCTCCATGTTGAAGGAATAATTTTCCCATCAATACTAGGTCTTTCAACACCGTTGAATGTTGTAGGCTCGTGATATTCATTAATTATTCCCATGGGAATTAGCATTAAACCTCCTCTTAGATTAAGATTTTCGTTCAAGGCATAATTTAAAAAGGCTTGTTCAACATACACTTCTTTTACATGTTCAAATTCAATTTCAGTAACAAATGAAACCCTATCATCAAATTTATATGCGAACAACAAGACTAATCTTTGAACATCAATTTCAGAAACATCATCAGATGGATCATTATAAGTAATTTCACCATATCCACCGATAGTCAATCCAGAATCTATTGAGCTGAGATTACCTAGTTGTGTTTCTGAACTATTTTGAGAAAAAACAAATCCTCCAAAAAATATTAAAAGGATAAAAGTTTTTTTCATTAGACCTATTTAGAATGATTTTAAATTACCGCAAATCTAATATAGAATCTTGAAATAAAAAAGCTTATTTAGAATTATTTTAAATAAGGTTTTAAAAAGTTATTAACTTTGAGCATGGAATATGAGGTAATTGTTATTGATGGGTATTGCAATATATGTAGCAAATTCTATCAATTTATTGTAAAATATGACATAAACAATAAATATAAACTCTCAGAATTTGATAGTCTTTTTTCTAAGCAAAATAACCTGGATTTAAAAAAAATAAATTCTATTGTACTTGTAAAAAAAGACAAATCAATACTTAAAAACTCTAAAGCACTAAAATCAATATTTTACAACATACCTAAACTAAAACCTATTTATTACATATTAAAAATTACACCAGAATTTATTTCTGATTTTGCTTACAAAATAATAGCTAACAACAGGTATAGTCTATTTGGAAAAAGAGAATCGTGTTCTATTTCATCTAAAAAAAACAATAAGTTTATAAACTAGCTCAAGAGAATATAAATTGCTATTAATTGAAAAATAATTCCTTGGATAAATTTTGATTCTTTTGATTTTATAAAGTTTTCAAATTTTGGTTTTAGAAAATTTGAAAAATAAGATATTGTTAAAAAAATTAATGTTGCAATTAACCAAAAAATAAACCCCAATATTAAAAACTGAAGGTTAACAGCTAAATCATTATGAAATAAAAATGCTGGAAGAAATGCCATAAAAAAAATACTAACCTTAGGATTAAGAAGGTTCATTAAAAGACCTGTAACAAAACTATTTTTGCCATCATTCCTTTTATTATCACCCTTATTTTTATTTAAAAATTGATTCAGGGCTAAATATGTAAAATATATAAAACCAAAATATTTGATAAAATCGAAGTAATCTTGATTTGATTTAATTAAAGCGGAAATACCTAATACTACAAATAATGTATGAATCAAAAGACCTGAGGTTAATCCTATACTCAATTTTGCAGCTTCTTTAAAGCCACTAGTTGAACTTTTATAAAATACATAAATAATGTCAGGTCCTGGTGACAACGTTAAAAAGAAGACACTTGTTAAAAAAGCAAAAAGAACATCGATTTGCATAATTTTTGAAATTATTTAAAAATAAATTTTTTAATAGTTAATTTTGCCTTTTTTATGAACAAAATAGACAACCTTCTTTCAGAAATTTCAGAAACTAGAGAGCAATTACTTAAACACAAATTGTATAATAAATTAAATAGTGTTGAGGCAATTTCTAAATTCATGGAAATTCATGTTTTTGCCGTTTGGGATTTTATGTCATTGGCAAAGTCTTTACAAAATAATTTAACATGTACTGAAATTCCTTGGTACCCAACGGAAGATAGAGTATCGAGAAGATTAATTAATGAGATTATTCTTGGTGAGGAAAGTGATGTTGATCAAAAAAATAATCCAGCAAGTCACTTTGAATTATACGTTGAATCAATGAAAAAAATTGGATCTAGTGCAAAACTAATTGAAAAATTTGTTAGAAAAATTAAAGAAACAAAAGACTATAATTCATCAAAAGAGGGATCAAACCTTCCTGACGCCATTATAAATTTTTTAGATTTTACATTTGATACAATTAACACAAATAAATCACACGTAATAGCAAGTGTTTTTACATTTGGAAGAGAAGATTTAATTCCAGATATGTTTATCAATATTGTTAAAACGCTCAATGAAAAAAATGAAACTCAAATTTCTGATTTGCTTTATTACCTAGAAAGACATATTGAACTTGATGGAGATGAACATGGACCAATGGCTCTAAAAATGATTAGTGAACTTTGTGGAGATGACGCCACAAAATGGAAAGAAGCCACCCTAATGTCAAAGAGAGCTTTAGAGATGAGAATCAAGCTTTGGGATTTTATCGAAAGTAGCCTAAACTAAAATCTTATCAATTAACTAATCACGAGATTCTAACTGATCATCTCCGTAAACTATTTTTTCTTTGTGAATTTTAACAATTTTTAAAATCTCGTTTATCTTTTCTGGATTATCCTCAGAAATATTATATTTTTCTGATGGATCTATTTCAAGATCAAATAGCATAGGTGGGTCATGTGTTTCAACCTTACTAAACCAAGATGATGTTTTTAAATGAAGTTTATAGTTTTTATAACGAAATGCATATAATTCAGATCCATTATAAAAAGGCATAATTTCTCTGGTGGATGATCCGTTGTTAAATAACACCTCAGATAGATCAACTCCATCCAGTTTATTATCATCTTTATAACTTATATTCGAGATTGACATAAAAGTCGGATAAAGATCTAATGTTGAACCCATTTCATTCACAGATTTCGAAACTATACCTGCTCCCCAAAATATTGCTGGAACTCTCATTCCACCCTCCCAGGTTGTACCTTTTCCATTTCTCAAAAGGCCAGCCGAACCACCATGTGTTTTATATGTCAACCATGGTCCATTATCAGAGGTGAATACTACAATAGTATTTTTTTCTAGCTTAAGTTTTTTTAACTCAGTAAGAATTTGCCCCACACCAAAATCAATTTCTTCTATTACATCACCATACAAACCTCTTTTACTTTTTCCTAAAAATTCAACAGAAGCATACAAAGGAATGTGAGGAAGACTGTGAGCTAGATAAATAAAGAAATTATCTTCTTTATACTGGTGTACTAATTCAATGACTTTTTTAGAAAACCTTTTTGTTATTGTTGTTTGATCAGCAGGTCTTTCTATGATTTTAAAATTTTCAATTAAAGGAACATTATAACTTTTAGAATTCAATTCATCT
>SGZB01000009.1 GCA_004321735.1 Flavobacteriales bacterium
TATTAAATGACAATAACCACTTCTATTGGAATAAAAGAAAGTTTACCAAATTTTCTAATCTTGTTGATGTCAGAAATGAACTACAAGCTCAAATTGATTTAGCAGTTTCAATGGGAATCAATGTAAGTCATATTGATAGTCATGAGGGAGCATTATTCTTCGATCCAGATATCTTTAAAATGTATCTAAATCTTGCCAAAAAGAATGATTTACTAGCTTTTGTGCCAATACAAGCCAGTGTTCACTTTGATGAAAACTTTCCGAAACCTGATCATGCAATCATTTTTGATCAGTTTTTTATGGCAGAAGCTGGTATAAAACCTGATGAAATGGAAAAATACTATCTGAACATACTTGATGACTTAAAACCTGGTTTGAGTCAAATAATAGTACATTTTGGATTACATAATGATAAAATGAAGGATATTACGCAGGGTAAAATAGACTATGGATCATTGTGGAGAGAAATAGACTATAATGTTATTAATAGTGAAAAATTTATCAAATCTCTAGAGGAAAACAACATAAAACTAATTAATTATAGTGATTTGAAAAATATTATTTTTCAACTGTAAGTATTCAATTTAATTTCTTCAGAGGTAGAAAATTTTCCAACAGAGATGGTTTAAAATATATTTTTGTATATTGTATGCTGTATAACAATTAAAAACTTATAAAAATGGGATACACTCATACTAACAGTAAAGGAAAAACTTACCACTTACATAGTAAAGATGTTACTTTAAAAGGTGGTAGAAACCAAACTATTTATTATTTCGCTAAAGATGCTAGACCAAACGCATGTGATCTTCCATCTGGAATGAAAGTAGTTGAAAGTCCAAAAACAGGCCTTCCGTTTGTAAAAGGAGCTTAATTCTTTTACTTAAATCAAAAAAAAATCCCGTCAATAGATGGGATTTTTTTTAGTAATTTTTAAATAAAATTTAATTAGCGAATCTGTACATAACTAATTTAAGATTAGCTTGATCTAACATTTCTCTAGTTTTTGATCCATTATTCCACATCATTTGATCTGTAAATGTTGGAGTTCCCCAAGCATCCTCCAACTCATCTTCAGGAATCTCTCTTCCATAAATATCAATGGTAATATGAGTTGGTTCATCCTCTAAAGATGTTACAGTATTGAGATTTCGAGAGAGGATTTTGTTAAACTCCCACCATTTTCTTGAACCATTCAGAATACCTTTTTCATGCCATTTTTTGTAAAATTCCATTTCATATCTTTCATATGAATCATCTAATTGTTTGAATGCATTAAATTGAATTACAGTCCCTAATTCTAGCTCTCCAAAAATCCAATTCGTATTATCTAATCTTTCTAGCTCATAGACATTTCGTTCACCGTATGGACCACCTTCCCAAATTTTATCAAATTTTTTCTTAGATAGCTTTGGATAAGCAGCTCTTCCGATTTCATAAAAATTTCGAGGCTTATTTTTTTGGATTGAATCTTTATAAAAATTCATTATTAAAAAATCAGGTCTTGAACTTGCCTTTTCATCTCCTTCTTCTTTAATAACTTCCCAAATCATCCATCCTGTTGCCAAATCTTGAGCTATTGTTGCTTCATGGATTTTTGACCAGAAGTCTTCAATTTTAACATAATCCTCATTTTGTCCCTCATCAAGTCTTACACTTGTATAAGTTATTAGTTGAGAAAATAATGATGAAGAAAACAGTATTGTTAATAGTAAAAAGTATTTTTTCATAGTTATTATTTTCTTAAAGTTAAAAATTAGTTTCTAATATACTGTTGATAATAGAATGCTTAATAATTTGTTAAAGTATTGTATCCCTTGGATTTATAAAGTTTTTAACACTATTAGAAATTTTATTATTTGATTTTTCTCTTATATAATCAATTAAAATTTTATCAATAATTTTCTTATTTTCATCAGGATAACTCATTCTAACTAGATTTTCTTTTTTAATCCATTTTCTAATTTTAATAATTGATTTTTCATTGAGTTTTTTTAGAACTTTAACTCCCATTTCATCTAAAGCAACTGCATTCATATGTTGTTCAAATTGATTTTTCATTGGTATTACTAGTAATTTTTTTCCTAGAAAGATTGCCTCAGATGGAGTCTCAAAACCTGAATTACAAATTACTCCTAAACATGACAATAAACTTTCTTCAAACTCTTCATACCCTGTTGGAAAAAATGCAATATTTCCTCTTCTATACTTATGTTTTGTATATGGTGAAAAAACATGAAAATTTTGCTTATAAAGTTTAGAAAATATAGCAAAAAGATACTCATCTGAATATGAGGGTAGGTAAGTAGTTATGTGAGATCCATTTTTAATTTCTTTATTTCTAAGATTATTTTTAATTATTGGAGTAAAAATATTTTTATCATATTTTTTAAAATGAAAACCATAGCCTTTCTTGGTAGGAGAATAATATTTTAAAATAAACGATTGAATTAGATTGACTTTAGATCCTTTTGGTGTTTTATCAGATAATAAAGAGAATTGATGACTACATGCTATGCAATTTGTTTTTCGTTTAAATAATGAAGACCAAGCAGAGATAGGCTCAAAATCATTAATAATTAAATCGTATTTGTCAACTGGGCAATTGTAAATCTCTTTAATCAATGTAATTGGATTGAATAATTTTAAAGTCTTTAAAAAATCAATTCCTCCACGCTTTCCAAATACAAAACTCAAACCTTTGTATCGATATTTTACATCATGTTTTAATTTTAATGAAGATTGAGTTCCGCTAATCAAAACATCAACTTCAGCTCGTTTTTTAAGAATTTTAATCAATTCATTTGCTCTAATTATATGTCCGTTTCCAGTAGATTGAACTGCATATAAAATTTTCATGATTTAAAATTTTTAAGCATTGATTCAAAAAGTTCACTAGTGGATTTATCTATAGTTGAGTTTCTTTCTTTTTTTAGATGTCTGAAATTATTAGGATCATACTCAAATAATTTCCATTTGTTATTGTTATATTCAAGAGAAGTTAAATTTTCTATCCAATCACCGGAATTTAAGTATGTAATTTTTCTTTCATTTACAATTTGATCTCTTATAATTGGTTGATGTATGTGTCCACATATAACATAATCATAGTTATTTTCACGAGCAATATCAAGAGCAATCTCTTCAAATTGATTGACATATTTAACCGCTTCCTTGACTTTATATTTAATATATTTAGAAAATGATATTTTTTCTTTTCCAATTAATGCTCTAAATCGATTTATTCTGTAATTCAACCTAATTAAAAAATCATATCCTATACCTCCTAGTTTTGCTACCCATTTGGAATATTTCATAGTAATATCAAATACATCTCCATGAAAAAACCATGCTTTTTTACCATTTAATTGTAAAACCGCTTTATTACTAATTTTAAAATTTTTTATTCCATAACCGTTAAACTTTCGAAGAATCTCATCGTGATTTCCGGGTAAATAATAAATCTTAGTTCCTTTAGATAAAAAATCTAAAAGCATTCTTATAACTTTTAAGTGAGATTTTGGAAAATATTTTTTTTTAAACTGCCAAATATCAATAATATCACCATTTAAGATGATTTTTTTTGGGCGAATAGTTCTCAAATAATTGATTAATTCCTCGGCTCTACATCCATGAGTACCCAAATGAATATCCGAAAGTACAACTAAATCTATATGTCTCTTCTCGTGCACAACGCGAATTAACTACAGAGATGTGATTTAAATGTGTGTTAAATAATAAGTTTATGTTAATTAACAATTTATTTTGAGTGGTAATCAGCAGCTGAAGTAGCTATTTGATTATATGGTTTTAAATTTACCTTAAATCCAAGTGAATTAGCCCAACCCTTTGCAACAGCAACAAGTTTATTTGAAAAGAACCTTTCATCTGAATTATAATCCATATCAATTTCTATTTTTACTTTTTGCTTATCTAATTGTCTAGCAATATCTACACTAAGTTCTGTTTCTCGCCATAATCTTTCCCAATTATCTTTAATTCTTGGGAATTTTTTTTTTGTGTATATGTAATGAACACCTGCTTTATTGAATCTGAATGCTATTGCAGTTATATACCTTGTATTATCATTTAAAAGAAATGAATCTGTACCAACGTGTATTTTTACAGACGGGAACTTTTTAACTATATTCTTAGTATAGCTTAAGTAGTCGATGGTTTCACCATTGATTTTATTAAATTGGTACATTTTACAAACAATTTAGCTCTCTAAACAACCAATCTAAAGATAATTCGTAAATATCTCTAAAATCTTCTTCTTTAATTTCTTCATCAGAATAATTGATATTTTTTTTTCTAACGTAATTATTGAAAGTTTCTAGGATTAGATTATCAATTTTTGAAGAGAGATCATGATTGTTTATTAAGCAAATTTTGTAATGCTCTTTATCAATTCTTTTCATGTTTTATAGTTAGTAAAATTCTATCAAAGTATAGTTTAATTAATTGTTAAGAGATGGTTTTTTTATTTACACAAGTTAATATCTTTTATAAATTAATTATATCAGTAAAATTCATTTATTAACATAAATATCAACGTTAATATTAGTTAGTTAATCTTTACAGTTTAAATTAATGTTAATAATAAACATTATAATATTTATTCTTGCATAATCTATATATTTATAAACCTATGAAAAAGTATTTTTTTTGCTTTCTTTTTTTAAGTGCTTTACAAATTTTTTCTCAAGAAGAAAGATTTCAAATTAGCACAATTGCCTTTTACAATGTTGAAAATTTATTTGATGCTGCAGATGATCCAGAAAATTACTGGGATCAGAGATGGCTAGAAGAAGGTACTTGGAATGAAGAAATATATAATAAAAAAATTAAAAATATATCAAGTGTAATTCCTCAAATTGGATTTGAATATACAAATTCTCATCCTACTATTATTGGACTCTGTGAAGTTGAGAATAGGCAAGTGCT
This sequence comes from Flavobacteriales bacterium, assembly GCA_004321735.1. Classification (GTDB taxonomy): domain Bacteria; phylum Bacteroidota; class Bacteroidia; order Flavobacteriales; family Flavobacteriaceae; genus Eutrophosalina; species Eutrophosalina marina. Next base: position 4,948 of record SGZB01000009.1, read on the forward strand.
TATCGATTTAGTTCAAAGTGAATCAATGAAAAATATTAATTATGGAATTATTCACTTTGATTCACCTGATGAGAGAGGAATTGATGTAGCATTATTATTTGACAGATACAGATTTAAGCCAAAGAAAGCAAAATCTTACCCACTATACTTATCAAACTCAAATGGAAGTCGTGATTTTACTCGTGATCAATTATTGGTTGAAGGATTTTTAGATGGTGAAAAAATTTACTTTATAGTTAATCACTGGCCTAGTCGATCTGGGGGATTGATTAGAAGCGAGCCTAAAAGAATTGCTGCTGCTAGACTAAACAAAAAAATTATTGATTCTATTAAGTCTGTTGATTCGTTTGCTAAGATTATTACAATGGGTGATTTTAATGATGATCCTAATGATAAAAGTATTAAGGAAGAACTTCAAACGAGTTGGAAAAAAAATAAAACTGCAAAGAATCAAATATTCAATCCAATGGAATCACTATTCAGAAAAGGATATGGGACCTCAAAATACAGAGGAAATTGGAATATGCTTGATCAATTATTAATAACTGAAACTTTATTAAATAATGAATCTTTCAAATTCATAAAAGCGGGAATATTTAATAAAAAGTTTTTAATAAACCCTGAGGGAAATTATAAAGGATATCCATTTAGAAGTTTTTATAATGGATGGCTTGGTGGATATAGTGACCATTTCCCTGTTTTTTTAATGTTAGGTAAGAAAATTAACTGACGATTTTTTTTGTTTCGAAAGTTTAAAAAACTTTTCCATCACTAAAAGTGAAATTAATTTTTCTTTATTTCTATCTCTAAATTGATTAGTATACAGATTCGCGTTTTTAGCTATTCTTTTTAATTCGTCAGTGTTTTTTTTGTAATAATTTAGCTTTTCCTCTAAATCAGAATAATCATCTTTGATCAATATATAATGATAATTAGGAATCAATTTACCTTCCATAAACCATGACTCATATTTGGGCTTTGGCATTACAGCGACAGAATTGGATGACATTACCCATTTAAGATTAGATGCGACATCATTACCCTCTATACAAAGAATAAATTTATGTTTCAAATGAGTGTTAAGCGAAGCTTTCTTTTTTACCCATTGATCATGATTTGTTCCTCGATTAATTTGACCTAAATCACACATTGGGTGATTAAAATATTTTTTATAAAAGTCAACTCTTTGCTTTTGAAAAACAGCAGCTCTTCCAAATAAAATATCAGCTTTATTTTCTAGTTCAATATTATCTACTACGTACTGAAAGTGTCTTACTTTATTTAATTTTAAAAGAATAGAATTTTGATTATTATTAATTGGTCGAGATTTAACAAATGAAGGTTTATTTGGAACATAATCAATATCTCCAAATAGAAAATTACACTTCAATTTTGGTGAAAAATTTCTTGAAATTGAATACGCATCAAAAAAATATGTTTTTCCTTTTTTCTCAATTTTTAAATCGGATAATTTTGACCAAGTACTGTCAACTTTAACTTCACTGTCTATTTTATTATAATAATTTACTCTTTCAATTAATTTATTAATTACATTTTTGGTGAAATTTGATAATCTTTTATTTAAAGTCTTACGAAAGAAAAAATTTGGAATTAATAATAAAAGATAATTTTTTAGATAGTAAAAGAATTTTACATTCTTATAGTTTTTACCAAAAAATCTCATGATTTTCTAAAATAGAGATATCTTTTCTTGAAGCCAAAGTTTTTGAAATTTTTTATTAGCGTCATACCTCTCTGCTTGAAATTGAATATTGAATTTTCTATCTCTAGGATCATTTCCTACTCCTGAAACGTACATCCAATTTCCCCAGTTACTATGTACATCATAATCGATGAGCTTAGATTCAAAGTATCTTGCACCCCATCTCCAGTCTATAAATAATTCTTTTGAAAGAAAACTCGCTACATTTTGCCTTCCTCTGTTGCTCATCCATCCTGTTTTTTTTAACTCTATCATATTTGCATTAACGAATGGTTCATTGGTTTCGCCATCTATCCATTTTTGAAATAAATCTAAATCCTTAATCCATTCATACTTTTTTTCCAAAATCCCTCCAATTTTGAAAATGGAATTACCATAAATTTTTGAAATATATTTAAAATAATCTCTCCAAATAAGCTCAAAAATCATCCAATAAGTTGATTGATTTTTTTCAAATTTTCTCTCATACTTTTTTATCTCATTAAAAATAATTCTGGGACTAAGTGATCCATTAGATAACCATGATGAGAACTTAGAACTATAATCAATTCCAATCAAACCATTTCTAGTTTTTTTATAGAAACTTACTTTTTTAGACTCCCATAAATAGTGGTTTAATCTTTTTAAACCTTCATCATATCCACCTCTAAAAGGAAAAGCAGACCTAGAATCTTCTGTATAATATTCAAGACCTAAGTCTTCTAGTGATGGCGATTTAAAGTTAATATCTAACAAATTCGTTTCATCCATTGAATTAGGTTTTGGGAACATTGATCTTACATTCAAATTTTTTTCACAATGTTTTCTAAAAACAGTAAAAATATTTGGGACCTTATTCAATTCAACATCCTCTGGATGATATAGAAACTGATCACTGTATTTAAAAATATCAATTTTTGATTTTAAAGATTTTAAGCATTCTTCTTCTTTAGATTCTTCATTAGTCCACTCATCTTGAAGATAAACCCTACTTATATTAAAATCATCAACTATAGAGTTAATTTTATCCTTTGGATTACAAATCTTTATTATGAGTGAAATATTTAATTCGCTTAATTTTTTTTCTAGATTTTTAACAGAATCAATTAAGAATTGAGCTCTAAAGGAATCTGTTTTTGGAAATCCTAGTTCATTAATTTTGTAATGATCTGGATTGAAAAAATAAACTCCAATAACACTATTTGAATTTTGAACTGCATGAGTTAAACCTGAGTGATCATAAATCCTCAAGTCATTTCTAAACCAAACTAATGAATTAATTTTTTCTGCATCTTTTACTGCAATACTTGACATTTTCCCAGTTTTTTTCCCACTTTTTTCGCCATGTAAAGGGTAGATTACATACAGGACAAATTTTTGTGGGTAGATTACTTTTTTTCAATAATGCATATCTTTCAAAAACTTTGCCAATGAAATTAATTACAATCTCTTCTTCTTGAGTCAGAAATATTAAATATTTTCCAACCATCTTCTTCTTTAATTAAAGAAATTGAATTGACTCCACAATGACTCATTTTATCACCAAGCCAAAATTCATATCCAACCCAAGCATTAGAGAGAATACCATCTATTTTTATTTCAAAAGATGTTAGTATTTCTTTCCATGCAGGATCATCTGATCTAGTAACTACAGCTTTTATAAATTGATCACCATTAAAGTTAGAAAGTGTAGATTGATTATTTCTTAAGCTTGCGGAGTTGAGACTGAAACTTTTATGAACTACTGACTTTATAAGAATAGAATCTTTCTTATGAAAACCATCAAAAAAAATTTCTACAGCAGATTGAACTTTATCTTGTTCATTTGTCTGTGAATTAAGCATCATATTTGATAATATAAACAATAGAAATAACTTTTTCATATAATTAAATATAGTGATTAGTAGATTAAATAATTCAAACCTTTTAATAGCATTCGAGTATTTAAAAAAAGACGAGATAATGTCTTTTTTTATTTCAAAATTTGGAAATGAAATTGACGTTAACGAAAGGAATAATTCCAATTATGCTATTGCTTTATGTAATTTAATTATTGAACAACAAATAAGTTTTAAAGCTGCAATTACAATCAAAAAAAAATTTCATGATTTGATTTCAAATAAATCAAATAAGCAAATACTTGAATTAGAAAATAGTACAATTCAGAAAATTGGGGTTTCCTTCAAAAAAGTCGAATACATGAAAAATGTATTATCATTTTTTGCTGAAAATCATTTAGATCTTGAAAGTTTAGATCAAAATCAGATTGAAAAAAAATTAATTAAAATTAAAGGTATTGGAAAGTGGACAATTGAAATGTTTTTAATGTTTGTAGTTCTTAAACCCGATATTTTTTCTTTTGGTGATTTAGCTTTAATTAATAGTATAAAAAAGAATTATGGAACAACTGATAAAAATGAGATTTCTAAATTGACACTTAGTTGGTCTCCCTACAGAACAGTTGCATCATTACTTTTATGGTTTTCTATTGAAAAAAATATATTCTATGATTCAAATCATAAATTATAAATCATTTCTTGAATTTTTTATTGGACCTGTAAATAAATAATGGCAATGGTAAGCATACAGTTAAAGCATATATAATCGTTGTAGTGAGTTCATCAAAAAGAACATAGCTAATAATTGTTGCTAAAGAAGAATATAATGCTAATTGAAAAAAGAATTTTTTAAAATAAACTAAATACTCATCTAATTTGAAGTTTTCTTTTTCAGCTTTTGACATTGTATTATATCCAGACAAAAGAAGATCAGCATTATCCTTGTTTACAGCCTGAGAAACTAGAACTAGAAAAATGTTTGTACAAATCAAAATTATTACTAAAAGCACGAAACAAATTTACATATATTTGAGTGGATGAAGAAGGTATTTAAGGTTCTTGTAATCATTACAGCTATTTTCCTCTATTTAGCATTAGGATTATCTCATTTAGAAATAGAATCAACTTTATTTGGAGTGTTTTGGGAACTATTAATATTACCTGCATTTTTTCTTCAATTCTCATTATCTATAATTCTAATTTTCTTGATTGCAAAAGGAGAACAAAAAATTGAAAAATACAGCTTACTAAATTTTATTACAACGATTCTGTTAATCAGTAGTTTAATTTTTCTTTGATAAACAATGCTTAAAATTGCTCATCACTCAATTTATAATCACCCCTTACCTGAAAATCACAGGTTTCCAATGGAAAAGTATGATTTAATTCCTAAAAAACTTATCGAAAAAGGAATATGTAAAAAAGAAAATTTTTTTTCTCCAAGTATTATATCAAGTGAAAATATTCTAACAACACACTCTGCAGAATACTTAAACAAATTAGAAAGCTTATCCTTAACAAAGAAAGAGTCTAGACCAATTGGATTTCCCATTTCTGATGAATTAATTAAAAGAGAGAAAATAATAGCACAAGGAACTATTAATTGTGTTAAATATTCATTATTGAACGGAATATCATTAAATATAGCTGGGGGCACACACCATGCATTTAAAGACAGAGGTGAAGGATTTTGTATGTTAAATGATCAAGCTATTGCAGCCAACTACTTATTAACAAATAGACTTGCTAAAAAAATTATGATAATTGATCTTGATGTTCATCAAGGTAATGGTACTGCATCAATATTCAGTGAAAACCCAAATGTATTCACTTTATCCTTTCACGGGAAAAAAAACTATCCATTTAAAAAAGAAAAGAGTGATTTAGATTTTGAGTTCGAAGATGGTACATCGGATTATGAGTATTTATCAAAACTTATTGAAATTATTCCTGATTTGATAAATAAATTTAAACCAGATTTTATTTTTTATTTATCAGGGGTTGATGTTTTAAAAAATGATAAACTAGGAAGATTATCTTTGAGTATTAATGGATGTAAGAAGAGGGATGAAATTATAATTTCTCTGTGCAAAGAAAGAAATATTCCAATTCAAATTAGCATGGGAGGGGGATATTCTGAAAGTATAGAAGAAATAACACTAGCTCATTGTAATACCTACAGTACGGCTAAGGAGATTTTCTTTTAATTTAGTGAGTACAGCATTCATCATCTTTACACTTACAATATTTTAGATTGTAAACATGTAAAAATGAAATATTTACAGCAGCAAAGTAAGTAACTAACTCAGGAAGGTGAAAAAGATGAATTTCTTCGTTTAATAATACAAATGCAAGCAATGTAAATGACATCCAAAAAAGAGGTTTCATAAAAGACTTTGAAGTATTTTTTGTAGAGCCATAAACAGCCAAAAAAGAGACTATGATAAATATTATGTTAAGACCTTTCCACCATAATGGCAAAACAAATAACAAAGGAGTTAGAACGCAATGTATTAAGCATAAAGTTGATGCTACAATTCCAAAAGCGTCTGAATTTTTTAAAACTAATCTCATAATTAAGGTTGCAAATAAACAATTTTAATTTAAATCTTAAAAATAATACCTCTAAAAGAAGGGATTATAATTAATTTTACATTCTTTATTTACAAAATATATCAAATAGTATGCAATCAAAGAAACCACAGATAAAAAAAATTGAAAAAAAATTATCTATACATAATGATGTTAGAATTGACAATTACTATTGGCTTAATAAAAGAGACAACAAAGAAGTTATAGAACATCTAAATGCTGAGAATTCATATTCAAAAGAAGTTTTAAAAAATACAAATGATTTAAAAGATAATTTGTTTGAAGAAATGAAATCCAGAATTAAAGAAGATGATTCTTCAGTCCCATACTTCTACAATGATTATTGGTATATTAAAAAATTTCAAAAAGGAAAAGAGTACCCCATATACACCAGAAAATTCAAAAAGCTTTCTAACAAAGAAGAATTAATACTCGATGTAAACTTATTGGCAAAGGATCACGAATACTTCAGTATTGGTTCATTAAGTATTAGCCCTAATAATAAAATTTTAGCATACTCCTGTGATGTAAAGTCAAGAAGATTGTACACAATACACTTTATCAATCTGGTGGATAATAAAAGCTTGGGGAATAAAATTTCTAACACTTCAGGGTCTATCACCTGGGCAAAAGACAACAAAACTATTTTCTATGTAAAAAAAGATCCCCAAACATTAAGGTTAAATAAAATTTATAAACACAATTTGGGGTCTAACAATAAAGATATTTTAGTTTTTGAAGAAAAGGATGAAGAATTTAGCTGTGTTATTGGAAAGACTAAATCTGAAAAATATATAGTAATTAATTCACATAGCACTTTAACTACAGAATGTAGGTTCATTGATTCATCAAATCCTGAAAGTGATTTTAAAATTTTTAAATTTCGAGAAAAGGGACATGAATATAGCATCGAACATTACAATGAACATTTTTTTATCATTACTAACAAGGATGCTAAAAATTTCAAAATAATGAAATGCCCAATTTCAGAGACAACATTCAATAATTGGGAAGTATTTATTGATCACAGACCTGATTTTTTAATTGAAGATTTAGAAATTTTTAATGATTACTATGTAATTGCTGAAAGAAATATGGGATTGTTGAAATTGAATGTAAATAGTTGGAATAAAAAAGAAAGTTATACCATTCCATTTGATAGCGAAACTTATACTGCTTACATGGGTATTAACTTGGATTTTAATTCTAATAAACTTAGATATCATTTTTCATCTCTTAATAATCCAAGCTCCGTAATTGAATATGATTTCATTTCAAAAAAGAATAATATTCTAAAAGTTCAAGAGGTTATTGATGACAATTTCGATTCTGAAAATTATATTACGGAAAGAGTTTGGGCAAAATCTAATAATAATGTAGAAATTCCGATTTCTATTGTTAGACATAAGAATACGATTAAAAGTTCCGAAACTCCTTTATTATTATATGCCTATGGTTCTTATGGTCATACTGTTGATCCTTACTTTTCATCAGTAAGATTAAGTCTTCTAGACAGGGGATTCATTTTTGCAATTGCACACATCAGAGGAGGTGAATATCTAGGAAGAAAATGGTATGAGAACGGAAAACTTTTAAAGAAAAAAAATACATTTTTTGATTTTATTGAATGTGGGAAATTCCTAATTAACAAAAATTACACATCAAAAAAACATTTATACGCAATGGGTGGATCTGCAGGTGGATTGTTAATGGGTGCAATTGTAAACTTAGAACCTACTTTATTTAAGGGAATTATAGCAGCTGTTCCTTTTGTTGATGTTGTCACAACTATGCTTGATGATTCAATTCCATTAACAACTTTAGAATATAATGAATGGGGAAATCCTAATGATAAAGATTACTATAGCTACATAAAATCTTATTCCCCATATGATAATGTTTCAGAAAAAAAATATCCATACATATTAGCAACAGCAGGATATCATGACTCTCAAGTTCAGTATTGGGAACCTGCAAAATGGGTTGCCAAATTGAGAGATTTTAATAAATCTGAAAATCCAATTTTGTTGCACACTAATATGGATGCTGGACATGGAGGAGCTTCTGGAAGATTCAAAATCTTAAAAGAGGTTGCAATGGAATATGCCTTTTTAATTGGTATCGAAAAAAAATTACTCTGAAGAAGTTGCCAATATTTCTAATAAATCAAGAAATAGATTGATAATGTCTAAATATAAGTTGACAGCAATTTCGATTGCGGTTGACCATGATGTATCTCCTGAGGCAATAGCTTTTTCTAAACGATTAAAGTCATACAATAAATAAAGTGTGAAAATAATTACACCTGCATAAGCCTGAAGTAATCTCCGTCTTTTTGATTTAAAATAAAAAGCATTAAGTAATTCCATAATTATCAATGCAATCAAGCATACAAATAATATCGGTCCTAAAAACCCAAAATCATAATCAATTAAAATATTAATTAGAGCAGTTAAAATTACTGCGAGAGTTGTAGCAATTAGTGCCTGAAATACAATATTCTGCCACTCTTGATTATACCTATCATGTGGCAAAATATTTTTTTCAAAATCAAGCTTTAATTCTCTGAATTCATCAGAGATTCTATCAAATGTTTTTTCTGGTTCCGACTTAAAATAATACACAGTTTTTTTCTCATCTTCTTGACCAAGTAGCCTATCTGTAAAGGTTGTCTTTTTAGTGGTAATTGTTTTAGATAAAACCATTTTATTTTTTAGGTATTTTCTAAACTTAAATTTTTCACCAATATGAGCAATTGTTGGCCCTAAAGACCAACCAATAAACAAAGAAAAAATTCCAACTATAACTAAATTGAGGGGATAACTTTCTGAATAAAAAATAATTAGAAACATCATCCCAAAACTACCTCCAATAGTTAGAAAAGCTTCAGTAGAAGTTTCATAAGCTTTATTAATCCTTGAAGCAATTGTTGTAAGGACTAACATGCCTCCAAGAATTAAAAAGGTTTTAGCTAAAAGTAAATTTTCTTCCGTACTATTTGTTTTTTTGAGTTAGAGTGTAGTCAACTTTTGACCAACCTTTAGACATGCGATAAGGATTTTTAATCTCTAACGAAACTTCATATTGATCCTCAAACTTTTCAATTATTTTCATAACATCGGGCATATTTAATCTACCACCTTTGGGAATTCTTAAACAAACTTTATCATTAAAATCAATAAACCAGAGTGTATCCATGCTCGTGGGTCCATATTGACCATCATAAACTTCTTTTACATGTGCATAACACTTTATTTCTTTCCAAGTTTTTGTTTTACTTAATATTGGAATTAAGTATAATCTTTTGGTTATTCCTATTCGATCAGCAATGACTTCATTTAAGCTTAGAATAAATACAGATATTAAAAGAATTATAAATAGTAAATAATTTTCTTTAATCGTGTCAATTAAACTATCAACCCCATCATTTACAAATGAGATAGCAACCATTCCTAAAAAAAAGAGCAGAAAAAAATTATTAAAATTAATCCCAACAGACTTAAAGACTCTCACTTTATATAATTTAATAAATTTTAGTGAGTTTTACATTAAGTGAATTTTAAATATGTTTTTTAACTTGTATTCATGATTAATAAAATTTTTACAACGGCATTAGTTATTATTTTGTTTTCATGTAACACTGAAACTAGAAAACCTAGAATTGGAATTACTGGAATTGCAATAGAATCAAGTTCTTTTTCTCCCGCCAAGACATATGAAAAAGATTTTAATATAAAATACGGAAGTGAAATTTTTACTAGTTATAATTTTTTTGATCAATCATATATTGACAAGGTCGATTGGTTCCCAACAATGAGAGCAAGGGCTTTGCCTGGTGGTGTCGTCGCGAAAGAATCATATGAATCAATGGTGCTTCAAATTATTGAATTAACTAAGCAAACATTACCTCTAGACGGATTATTTTTTGATATCCATGGAGCTATGAATGTTGAAGGAATGGATGATCCTGAAGGTGATTTTATTGATAGAATTAGAGCTGTTGTTGGCCCAAAAACAATTATATCAACATCCATGGATTCACATGGAAATGTTTCTAGGAAATTAGCAGAAGAATCTGATCTTATCACTTGCTATAGAATGGCGCCTCATGAAGATGCAATGGAGTCCAAACAAAGAGCACTTGATAATCTTGTTGATAGATTAATTACAGGAAAAGGGAAACCAAAGTATAAAGCCTGGATACCAGTACCTATTTTATTACCAGGTGAACAAACTAGTACAAGAGTTGAACCTGGGAAGAGTTTATATGCTAAAATTGATCCTTTAACAAAAAGCAAAGGTGTAATTGATGCTGCTGTATGGGTAGGTTATGCGTGGGGTGATGCACCTAGAAACCATGCTGCTGTGATGGCTTATGGTGATAACAGAAAACAAGTAAAAGAAGCTGCAGAAACACTTGCTAATCATTTTTGGGATGTGAGAAATGAATTTGATTTTGTTGCTCCAACCACAACTCTATATGAAGCATTTGATAGAGCATTTAATTATTTAAATAAAGGTAAAAAGTCTAAGCCATTCATAATTTCTGATATGGGTGATAATCCTACTGCTGGTGGAGCAGGAGATGTAACTTGGACACTTAATGAAATTTTAAACAATACACGTTTTAAAAAAAATGGACCTGAACTGATTTACGCTTCAGTACCTGGACCCGATTTAGTCACCAAAGCCTTAGAAGCAGGTATTGGTAATGTAGCTGAGGGCTATGTTGGTGGAATTGTAGATAATAGGTATTCACCACCCATAAAATTAAAAGGCACTGTTCATTCTATAAAAAGAGGTGACTATAATGCTGAAGTTGAGGTGGTAATTAAAATTGACAATAATTATGTAATTGTAACATATAAAAGAAAGCCATATCATTATCTTAAGGATTTTACTGATTTAAACCTTAATCCTATTCTTAGTGATATTCTTGTAGTAAAAATCGGTTATCTTGTTCCACAGCTATATGACATAAGAGGTGATTGGGTAATGGCCTTAACACCTGGAGGAGTAGATCAAGATTTATTTAGATTGGATTATAAAAAAATTAAACGGCCAATGTTTCCTCTTGACAAAGACATGGCAGATCCAGATCTGAGTGCTAGAATTTTAAATTAGAATAAGTTTTGAATATTTGCTGAGAAAATTTTTACAGCAATTGCCATTAATACAACTCCAAAAACTTTTCTTAATACATTAAGACCAGAGTTTCCTAATTTTTTTTCAAGAAATCCAGAGCTCTTTAATACAGCATAAACAACTATCATATTAATTACAATAGCAACAATTATGTTTGCTAAATCATATTCAGCTCTGAGAGTAAGAATCGTAGTTAATGTTCCTGCACCAGCAATTAAAGGAAACGCTATTGGAACAATTGATGCCGTATCAGGCGTATCCTCTCTAAAAAGTGTTATTCCTAATATTAGTTCAAGAGAAATAAAGAATATTATAAAGGATCCAGCAACTGCAAATGAATTTATATCTATTCCGATTAGGGTAAGAATTTGTTCTCCTAAAAATAGAAAAGCAATCATAATAATGCCTGCCACAATTGTTGCTTTTTCAGATTGGATATGGCCAACTGATTTCTTTAATGAAATTATGATCGGTATACTTCCTACAATATCAATGACTGCAAAAAGAATCATTCCTATTGTGATAATTTCTTTTAAATCAAACATCCGGCAAATTTATATTCTTTTTTATATTTAAAAAGTATTATGAAAATAAAACTTACAAATATTTCAGGCTATCATTCTAAAGTTATTAATGAAGATGGAAATTCAATTAAAGTTGATAATAAATCAATAGAAAATCCAAAAGGTGTATCACCGATGGAACTTTTATTAATGGGTGTTGCTGGTTGTAGCAGTATTGATATTATTTCAATACTAAAAAAACAAAAACAATATTACAAAGACTTAACTATTGAAGTTGAAGGTCAGAGAGAAAAAGTTGATTTAGCAAATTTGTTTAAAAAAATTCATGCCGAGGTTAAATTTACTGGTAATGTAGATCCAAAAAAAGCATTTAAAGCATGTGAATTGTCATTTACAAAATATTGTTCTGTTTCTAAAATGCTTGAAGATAAAGCTAGGATTTCTTTTAGTGTTTTTGTGAATGGGGAAAAATACGAAGTTTGAAATTTTATGTATGTCTTTTCAAAATTCTTATTTATTATTAACTTAAAAAACTAGACCTTTATATATGAATTTGAGTAAAATTGAAGAAAAAGAAATTTTTCCCGGTTACTTTGGGAAATTAATTCACGGAGAGAAAATTACTTGGGCATTTTGGAGAGTAATTAAAGGCTCAGAAGTTCCTGAACACAGCCATCATCATGAGCAAATGATGCATGTGGTTGAAGGAGAATTTGAATTTACTCTAGATGGGAATAAAATGATATGTAAAGCAGGTGACGTAATTCACATACCTTCAAATAAATTACATTCCGGGATTGCTTTAACTGACTGTAAATTAATGGATGTTTTTAGCCCAGCAAGAGAGGAGTATAAATAATGTTTGAAAATAAATCTCAAAAAGAAATTCTTGAAATCTTAGAACCAATTATGGACAACTGTTTAGATGGATCTAATGAGGGTGATTATGAAAAACACGTTAAACATTTTACACCAAGATTAAGAAATATAGTAACACCGGAAAATCTAAGATCTCAGCTTGAGTATAGGCCTCATGGATATTTCACAAAAAGAGAATTTACATTATTAGTAAGAAGAGAGAAATCTATTGGTATAGTGTGGAAACAATTTATTTCAAAAACTAATGATGAATTTGTAAACCATGCTATTTTTGTAGAAAGAGATGGTGAAATTTTGATTGATCACTGCCTAATTTGCTAAATATAAAATGAAAATTGATTTAAAAGGAAAAAGAGCATTGGTTGGGGGAAGTTCCAAAGGATTGGGTTTGGCTGTTGCTAAACAACTGGCTAGTTCAGGAGCTCAAGTTACTCTCATGGCTCGAGATGAAAGTAAGCTTAAGATCATAATTAATGAATTGAATAAATCAACTAGTTTAATACATAACTACCTAATTGTTGATTTTAATGATTTTAAATCATTTAAAAATATAATTAATGACTTTTTTTCAAAAAATGAAATTGATATTCTTGTTAATAACACACAAGGACCTCCTGCAGGTGATGTATTAAATGTAGACATAGATGATTATCAAAATGCATTCGATCTTCTTTTTAAAAACATAGTGTATACGACTATGTTAGCTATAAAAAATATGCATAAAAATAAGTGGGGAAGAATTATTAATATAGCATCTATTTCAGTAAAAGAACCTTTAAGTTATTTAGCTCTATCCAATACATTGAGATCTTCTGTAATAGCGTGGGCAAAGACTTTAGCAAGTGATCTTGCAAAGGATCATATTACAGTTAATAATATTTTAACTGGATATTTTGATACTGAAAGAATTCAACAATTAAATTCAGAAAAATCTAAAAAACTAAATATTTCTGAAGACAAAGTATTAGAAGCTATGAAAGCTCAAGTACCAATGAAAAGAATTGGCAGCCCTGAGGAATTTGGATATTTGGCTTCCTTTTTGAGTTCTGATAAATCATCATATATTACTGGTGCTAGCATACCAATTGATGGAGGTTTATTAAAATCAATTTAAATGATAAAAACAGAATCTTTAAAGTTTAGTTATGACGGGAAAAAATATTTTGATTTTCCTGATATCAATTTAGATTCTGGTGAAAACCTTCTGATTATTGGAAACTCCGGAATTGGAAAAACTACACTTCTTCATTTACTAGCAGGAATTTTAAAACCTGAATCTGGATCAATTAGTATCTCAGGTACAGATATTTCAAAATTTTCTGATACTGAACTAGACAAATTTAGAGGAGATAATATTGGAATAGTTTTTCAAAAACCACATTTTATTTCCTCACTTACAATTAATGAGAACTTGAAATTAGCTCAATATTTAAGTCCTAGTAAAATAAGTGGAGATGCTAAAAAGATTTTAGAAAGCTTAAATATAAAGGACAAATATCAACAAAAACCAAATCAGCTTAGTGAAGGTGAAAAACAAAGAGCAAGTATAGCCCTTGCTCTAATTAATTCCCCTAGTTTGATATTAGCTGACGAACCTACTTCTAGCTTAGATGATTTTAATTGTAATAATGTAATTAAACTTTTAAAAAAACAAGCAAATGATCATAAGGCACAATTAATTGTAATCACTCACGATGCTCGATTAAAAAAGCATTTCAAAAATAATCTTAACCTATGAATATATTTAAGTTAAGTATTAAGAATTTATTTTATAGACCTCTGAGTTCTCTTTTGAGTTTATTGCTTCTTGCCCTTGGAGTGAGTATGATTTCTTTGCTAGTGTTAATCAATTCAGTTGTTCAAGATCAGATGAATAATAACTTAAAAGGAATTGATATGGTTGTTGGTGCAAAAGGAAGTCCTTTACAACTTATTCTGTCAAGTGTCTATCATGTTGATTCACCTACTGGAAATATTTCACTAAAGGAGGCTAGAAGTATAGAAAAAAATCCAATGGTTGGTAATAGTGTCCCTTTACTGTACGGTGATAATTATGAAGGATTTAGGATAGTTGGTACTAATGAAAAGTTTATAGAACTATATAATTTATCTATAGAAAACGGTTCCTTTTGGGATAATGAATTTGAAGTTGTGGTTGGTAAAAAAATTGCAACAAAATTAAATCTTAAAGTCGGAGATACATTTGTCACATCCCATGGGCTAAGAGAAACTGGGGAGGCACATACTAATACTCCATTTACTGTTGTTGGGATTACTAATTTTTCTAACTCAGTTGCTGATCAACTAATATTAACGTCTGCCGAAAGTGTTTGGGGTGTACATGGCGATCACACTCACGATGATAAAGAACATGACCACGATGAAGAACATGACCACGATGAAGAACATGACCACGATGAAGAACATGACCACGATGAAGAACATGACCACGATGATGATAAGGAAATCACTGCTATGCTTATCAAGTTTAATAGCCCAATGAATGTAATTCAATTCCCTAGATACATTAACGAAAACACAAACTTACAATCGGCAGTCCCTTCATATGAGATTTCTAGATTATTTAAATTATTTGGATTTGGAATTGAAACAATTAATCTACTGGCTTACCTAATTATTATAGTTTCTGGTATTAGTATTTTTATTACTCTTTTTAATTCAATGAAAGAAAGAAAATACGATATGGCATTAATAAGGACATTAGGTGGTTCTAGATTACAATTATCTTCAATGTTGGTGTACGAAGCTCTAGTTTTAACAATTTCTGGTTTTATACTTGGAATTATTTTAAGTAGATTGGGATTAGCATTTATATCAAGTTTAATGGAGTCTAGTTTTAATTATTCGTTAAATTCGTACGGAATATTAAACGACGAATTCTGGCTTTTAGCTATCTCAATTTTTATTGGACTCATAGCTTGTTTGATTCCTAGTATTCAAGTTTATAAAATGGATATATCAAAAACACTTTCAAATGAATAAATTAATTACTGTAGTTATTTTCTTTTTTAGTTTATCAACTTTTGGGCAAATTGAAACTAATTGGCTAGAACTTAGAGATGTTCATTATAAATCTGAGTATAATGAAGAATATGATAGTTATTTTCAGGTACCTTTTTTTGGAAAAAAGATTGAAGAACTCGCAAACAAAGAAGTAAAAATTACAGGATATATGCTTACTCTTGCCCCTGACGCCGGTGTATATGTGTTATCACAAAATCCTTACGCAGATTGCTTTTTCTGTGGCTATGGTGGTCCTGAAACAGCAATTGAATTAGTTTTAAAACCTGGACATGATGAATTCCTAATGGATGAGTTAGTAACAGTTACAGGAACTTTTCAATTAAATTATGATGACATCATGAGTGGAGTTTATAAAATAATTGACGCTGTTGCAATAAAAGAATAACTCGTTAATCTTTTTAATCTTTTTTTGGTCTAAAAATTGCCAAGTTAACAACATGAAATATATATATACATTAATATTATTCACAATCACATCATTTAGTTTTGCACAAGAAGGGAAAGTCAAAGCTTACTTAGACTGCAGTAGGTGTGATGAAAATTTTATAAAGCAAGAAACTTCCTTTCTAGATTATGTAAGAGATCAAGATTTAGCTGATGTTGTAATTTTTATAAGAGATATTTGGAATCCTAGTGGAGGAAGGTCTTACGAGATAGAAATTGATGGCAATAATGAATTTACAGATATATATTCAACTACAAAAGTCAGTGGATTTTCGTCAGATACTTCAAGCTCTTTAAGAGATAAAATGGTTAATAAATTAAAATTAGCTTTAGTGCCATTTTTAGATAAAGCTGAATATGATTTGAATGTTGAAGTGGATTCAAATTTTGAGGCTTCAGAAAATAATGATGATAAATGGAAAAATTGGGTGTTTGAAATAGCGGGATCATTAAATGGTGATGAAGAAGAAAGTAGAAAAACCAATAGACATAGGATTGAGTTAGAAATAGATAAGGTTACTGAAGATTGGAGAATTGGAATGGAGCTTCAAAGAGATGTAACAAATAGAAAGTTTTACAGTGATGATAATGAGTATAAAAGCACAAGAAAAACTACAAGTTTTAATGGAAGAGTTGTCAGGAGTATATCTGATCATTTTTCTGCAGGAGTATTTTTCGGTGCATATCAAAACACATATGAAAATATAGATTTTAATAGATATTTAGCTCCTGCAATCGAGTATAGCTTCTACCCTTACAAAGATGTTTTAAGTAAAGAAATAACTTTATCCTACAGAATTGGAGCAGGTAAAAGAAATTATATTGAAAAAACAATTTATGGATTTGAAAAACAATCTCTTTCATCACAGGCTGTATCATTAAATATTAGATTTAGACAAAAATGGGGAAATATAAGCTCAAATCTTGATGCAACTCAATTTTTGAATGATGGCTCAAAAAAGAGATTTTCCTGGAGGAGTAATTTGGATATAAGAGTTTTTGAAGGTTTAGCAGTCAGACTTTCAGGAAATGTTAATTTAATTAGAGAACAGTACAGTCTAGCTGCAGTTGATGCTTCAGTTGAAGACTTATTACTTCAACAAAGACAAATCGCAACAAATTATAGAACAAGCTTTTCTGTTGGGTTAAGTTATACTTTTGGGTCAATTTACAATAGCATAATCAACACCAGGTTATAATTTGTATAAATCAGTATTAATACCCAATCATAAAAAAAGTTCTTAAATTGAAAAAATGAAAAAATTCCTATTACAGATTTCTATTGCATTGATACTATTTTCTTGTAACAATAATGTTGACATGGATATAGAGGTTTATGAAAATGCAAAAAAACATTTATCTCAAAATTTGAATAAATATTTAAAAAATACCATTTCTTCTCAGTTATGGGAGAATAACTCCTTGACATATAGAATTAAAAATGATACTATTTTTAAAACATATAAAATTGATCTTGAAACACTTGAAGTGAATGAAACTGATAAAAATCAAAGTAGAAGAAATAGAGGAAATTGGAATGAATACTTGTCCCCTGATGGAAATTATGGAGCTTATATAAATAATCATAATTTATGGATTAGAAATACTAAAACTGGTGATAGAATTCAGTTAACATATGATGGTTTTGAAGATTATGGTTATGCTACAAATAACGCTGGGTGGATAAAAAATGATAGACCAGTTCTGAAATGGTCCCCAGACTCTAGAACGATAGCAACTTTTAGACAAGATGCACGTGGGTTGGGTGAAATGTATTTGGCTACAACTAACGTCGGACATCCAACACTTGAGAACTGGAAGTATACCCTACCGGGTGATGATAAAATTTTTGAAATTGAAAGAATTTTTATAGACATAAAAACTAAAAAAATAACTCCACTTAATTTTAAAAGAGATTTTCAAAGATCTACAACAACAGATCATATTGCTGATTGGGATGGAACATTACTAGATGCTAATTTTTCAGAAAATGGAAGAAAACTGGCATTTATTTCTTCAACGCGAGATCATAAAGAAGCTCATCTTCATGTTGCTGATGTAAGAACTGGAAGAGTAACACCAATATATAAAGAGGTTACACAGACATATTATGAATCTGGTGTAAGCGGAGAGAATTGGAGAGTGTTTTTTGATACTAATGAATTTCTATGGTATTCTGAAAAAGATGACTGGGGGCATTTGTATCTTCATGATTTGAGAACAGGAAAACTAATTAATCAGATCACAAGTGGTCAGTGGTTAGTTAGAGATGTTTTATATGTTGATAAAATCAAAAGAGAAATTTATTTTACCGCAGGAGCTAGAGAGGATGGAAATCCATATCACATTTACCTTTACAAAGTCAATTTTGATGGATCTAACCTAAAACTTCTGACACCTGAAAAAGGAACTCATTCAATAAATCCATCACCAAATTGGGATTTCTTTACAACTACTTATTCAACTACAACTAATCCTCCAATAACTTTATTAAAAGATAATGAGGGAAATACATTAAAAACTCTTGCTGAAAGTGATATTACTGAGCTTAAAGAAAATAATTGGCAAGAACCAGTTGAATTCAATGTAAAAGCAAGAGATGGAGAAACTGATATTTATGGGTTAATGTATTTACCTAGTTTTTATGCTGACAATGGTAAATATCCAATTTTAAATTATATATATCCTGGCCCCCAAGCTGGAAGCGTCAGAAATTATGGTTTTTCAGTTGCTAGAAGAGATTTTCAGGCAATGGCTGAATTAGGTTTCGTTGTTGTAGCTGTTGATGCAATGGGGACGCCTGGAAGATCTAAGTCGTTTCACGATGCATACTATGGAAATATGGGTGATAATGGTATTCCAGATAATATTAAGGCGATTCAAGATCTAGCTAAACAGTATACAGGAATGAACATTGAAAAGGTGGGAATTTGGGGCCATTCTGGTGGAGGTTTTGCTTCTACTAGAGCTATTTTGGAGTATCCTGATTTTTATGATGTTGCAGTTTCAAGTGCTGGTAATCATGATAATAGAAATTATGAAGCTGACTGGGGTGAAAAATGGCAAGGTTTATTAAAAAATTTTACAGTTGAAGATGATGAAAGATCTAATGATTTTAACTTCAATAAAACCAATTATGATAATCAAGCTAATCAATTATTGGCTGGTAATTTAAAAGGAAAATTACTCTTAGCTCACGGTAATATGGATAATAATGTCCCGCCTTACAATACGCTATTAGTAGTTGATGAATTAATAAAAGCCAATAAAGATTTTGATCTAATTATATTTCCAAATAAAAGACATGGTTTCGGCGATCAAAATAATTATTTTACTAGAAGAAAATGGGATTACTTTGTAAAACATCTATTAGATCTAAATCCGCCAGAAAATTTTAGTTTAGACTAGTAGTATTTTTTTTTAGATTTTCTTTTCTTTTTTTGATCTCTATGAGAAAAGGATGATTCATCTTTTTGGCCTCTTTTATTTGTAATAGTTACACTAATTTTTCTGCCATTAAAATCAAGATTTTTAATTCCTTCAATAATTAATTTTTTATGAGCTTGTTTTGAGTTAAAAAAGGATTTTGATTGCTGTACATCAACATTATAAATATCACCTGGATGAAGCGAATAAATTTCAGTTAAAAAATCTTTTAAATTTTGCCAATTATAATAATCCTTAATACCTAAATTAATTTTATATCGAACATCTTTTTCATTATTTTTTTTGGAATTCTTTTCAATATTTAGCTCAGGTGATACAATTTTCTTATCAAACTTGAGAGATAGGATTTTTAGTAATAATTCACTTTTAGAAAATTCATCTAACATGTTTTCTGATGAAGAAAAAAATGTTTCTAATTCAGAATTGATTTTAGCATCTTTTATTTTTTTCAAGTAATTATTTATTTGACTATTAATTATTGTTTTTGAATCTGGAAGTTGGCTGTTTTCAATTTTGATTTTAAGTCTGTTTTCTATTCTTTTTATTTTTTGTTTATCAGAACTAGAGATAAATGCTATTGATAATCCAGTATTTGATGCTCTACCAGTTCTTCCACTTCTATGATTGTAGATTTCAACCTCATCTGGAATTTTATAGTGAATGATGTGAGTAATATTTTCAACATCTATCCCACGTGAAGCTACATCAGTCGCAACTAAAATCTTAATCTGTTTAGTTCGAAAAGATTTCATAACTAAATCTCTCTGGTTTTGACTTAAATCGCCATGCAATGCACCGGAGTTGTAACCGTCTTCAACTAAATTTTCACATATTTTTTGAGTTTCCCTTCTAGTTCTACAAAAGATAATAGCATATATTTCAGGAGAGGAATCTATTAATAATTTCAATACATTATACCTGTTCCTGCTGTTAACAAAAAAGCTTTTATGCTTTACATTTGTGGACGTTGAATTTTTCTCACCAACAGTTATTCTGTATGGATTTTTCATGAATTTTTCAGCTATTTTCGAAACTTCATTTGGCATTGTTGCTGAGAAAAGCCAAGTTTTTTTTGAATCTGGTGTATTACTTAAAATTTGCTTAATGTCTTTATAAAAGCCCATATTAAGCATTTCATCAGCCTCGTCTAAAACACAAAATTTAATCTTTGAAATATTGACGTACTTTCTTTTTAGCATATCAAGAATTCTACCTGGTGTTGCAACTATTATCTCTGCTCCCCGCCTTATTGATTTAGATTGTTCTTGAATACTACTTCCACCATACACAGGAACTATATTTAATTTTAAATTAACTGAGTATTTCTTTAATTCTGAAGTTATCTGCAAACATAGCTCTCTAGTAGGAGCAATTATTAATGCTTGTGTGGTTTTAGAATTAATATTTAAATGGTGTAGAATTGGCAGACCAAATGCTGCAGTTTTTCCAGTACCTGTCTGAGCTAATGATACAATATCTTTTGGTTTTTCAATTAATAATGGAATTGATTTTTGTTGAACCTCTGTAGGCTTTTTAAAACCTAATTTTTTAATTGCGGAAACGATAGGCTCATTTAATCCCATCGATGAAAAGTCATTCATTTGCGGCAAATGTAACCTAATAAAGTAATATTAATGCAAAATGAAAGGAAAGGTTTATTTATTTAAAAATTCTTCTGATAGTTTTTGATGAAATAAACCATAGAAGAAAACCGCTCATAACAGTAATTAGACCTAGTAATGAAAAAGCTCTTATTAATTTATTATTAAAATCATCTCTAGTTTCATAATCCATAGTGTGAGTCATCCATAAAAAATCAAACCATCTCCAATCACGATGCCTTACTGTCTGAAACTTGCCATCAATTATTGATACATAAGATTTTAACTTTTCTGCTCCTTCATATGAAATTACAAAAGCAGGTAAAGGTTTTCCTCTATACTCATGATGATTACCAACTTCATAAATTTTATCAACTGAACTAATTTTATATTTATCTAAAATATTTTTATTTGAAATCTTTATAGCCTCTTCCAGAGAGATAGAGTCCTTTAGATTTCCGTTATATGCATTAAACAATATACTGTCATTTATAAAATAATACGGCAAATATGCAATTTCTCTTAGTTCAAAAGATTTTATAGGATCTTTAAATTCAAGATCATTGATGTTAATCAAATTTGTAAAACTGACTTGTTCTTTTTCTTTTTTAAAATGATCACCATGGATTTCATCCAGATCTGTCCATGAAAAATACAGTCCACTTATTGTCCAAAATAAAAATTGTATACCTAAAAAAAGCCCAAGATACCTGTGAGCTTTTCTAATTTTCTTTGATGTTTTTGCTTTAACAATACTCAAATTTCACTAATGTTTACCTGTGTGTCGATACCTGCAGCAATTTGGTAGTTCATCATAAGTCTCTAATGATGCTTTATATTTTCCATTGTCATGTCCTACCTCAGCAATTCTAGTTCTTATTTCATCAATAGTTACTTTTTTAGAATTATAAATTATAGAAAAGTTACTCGATTTAGAGTCCCAATTCACATATTTAACACCATTTAATTTTAATGTTGCAGTCTCAATTCTGTTTTTACACATGTTACAATTACCATCTACCAAAAAAGATTCTTTAACTGATTTACCTTTAGATTGACCAAAAGCAAAAAAGGGTAAAAGCAACAATAGAAATATAATTTTTTTCATTTTTATCTAATTTAATATTTTAAACCTAAGTCCAGCATAATACATTGAACCAAATATTGGGCCGTGAATAATTGAAGCATCAAAATCACTACTAAATGGATTAGAGGCCATTATAATTGGATCTTTTTGTTTGTAATTATTTAAATTTTCACCCCCCAAGTAAACCTCAAATTTTGAGCTAAAAATCCTTGTTATTTGAGAATTTATTGAAAAATGGGGTTGTGTATATAAATTATTATCTCTTGGATTCTTCATAAGTCTTTGTTTACCAAGCCTATTGTATGTAAAGTTGAATTTCCAAAACTTTTCTCCAACTCTATTTGACTCAACTCCATAATTAAAAAATATTATATTTTTTGGTTGAAGAGGTTTTTCCTTTAATCCGTCTTTATAAAAATTCTCAACATCATACATTTTATATGCTGCTGTTATATTCCAATTATTTTTTGAAAAAAGAACCTCAAACTGTGAACTATTAGATTTTGATTTTCCATAGTCTGAATTGTAAAAATCTATTTTTCTAAAATTTTCATAATCAACGATAACTTTATTACTAAATCGAGTCGAATAGTAATCAAAAATTAAATTTCCTTGTCCTCCAAAAAGATTAAATTTTTGATCTAAGCTAAAACCATAATTTGAAGCTTTTTCTGGGTTTAAACCATACAATTTTTCTGAAAGAAATTTATTTTCAATTGATCTATTTGTTAAAAATATTATTTGATTTTCAGAGAAAATATTCGCTAATTTTCTTCCTTGTCCATAAGCACCCTTAAGAGATAAATTATCATTTATATTATATCTAAAATGCATTCTAGGAGTAAAAAATGAACCCATATTGTTATGCGTATCATACCTAAGTCCAAGAACAAAATTTAAATTATTTAAATTATCATAACTATATTCAAAAAAACTTCCAAGTGATTTATCAGACCTGAAAATATCATAGATGAAAACTAACTCATCATATTGATCATAAGAATAGTTTAAACCAATTTTAATTTTATTTTTTGTGTTAGAAATGATTGTATTATATAATAAATTTAAAAACAAGCTTTCTTGTTTAATGTTATATATACTATTGCCATACACTGAATTCTGATCATGAACATTGAAGGCTAATTGAAAACCGACTGTTTGATAAGGTGTATTTGGATTAACATAGCCTAATTTAAAAGATGTATCAAATCTTTTTGTTTTAATTCTGCCTCCCCATTTTGAATCATCAGTTAATGAAGATTTTTCACCTATTTTCTTTAAATCGTCTAATATTCTGAAATTGAAAAAACTTACGATACCTTTCTCGGCGTTGGTATACTGCCATCTGTTTAAAAGGTTAATTTGGTTTTGAATTGGTTTATCAATGAAATTATCTTTATTCTTATCATTAATCTGATCTCTTTTATTGTAATGAGCAAAAAATGAAGTATTAATCTTCTGACTAATAATTGACTTTACTTGTGTATTAAGTTCATATCTGCCATCAGCACTATTAAACATATTTATGTATAGCGGAATGTCCGTTAGAGGTTTTTTCAGTTCAGTGTTGATTTGACCAACTATACTTTCATATCCATTAATAACACTACCCATTCCCTTTGTAACTTGAATACTTTCTATCCATGTTCCGGGTGTGAATCCTAATCCAAAGGTTTGTGAAGCTCCTCTGACCATAGGAACATTTTCTTCAGTAATAAGGATGTAAGGACTCTTCAAACCAAGCATCTCTATTTGCTTAGTTCCTGTAACTGCATCTGAGTGATTAACATCAATAGATGGATTTGTTTCAAAACTTTCAGAAAGATTACAACACGCTGCATTAAGTAATTCTTGTTCAGAAATTTTTACAACATTTTGAGGTAAAATATAGCTTCTCTGAACAGCATTTCTTCTTTTAGTAACTGTAACATCGTCCAATTCGTTCTCATCATCATAAACCAATACAACATTGTAAAATTTATCTTTTTCAATTAGAATAATTTGGGTTTTAAAGCCTATATAGCTTATAACTAAATTATTAGTTGATTCAATTTTTTGAATTTCAAACTCACCATTATCATTAGAAATTGTTCCTGATTGAGTTCCTTGCCAATATATACTTGATCCTCCGATTGGATAACTTACACCTAAATCTTCAAATACAACTTTTCCGATGACTTTTTCTTGAGAATAAAGATTTGCAAATACTAATAGAAAAAATGATAAACTAAACAAATTTTTCACAATGCAAATAAAGATAAACTTATTCTATAGAAGTTGTAAATTTTAATTTAAAAGTTACAATATTTTTACTTTATAAACTTATGTTTTTTTTAAATTGACTTGGTGTAATTCCTGTTTCTCTTTTGAAATGATTTGACAGGTGAGATAGAGAGTTATAATCAAGTAAATAAGCTATTTCTTTTATACTAAACTTTTGATACCTGATGAGTTCTTTGACTTTATCAATTTTGCATTTAAGTAAATATTTTTCAATAGTTAAGCCTGTGTTAGCAGAAAAAACACGGCTAACATAACTGTAGTTATAACTTAATTTTTTAGAAATTTCAACTGAGAATTTTTCACTGCTAAAAGTCATATTTGCAACCTTAACATGAATTAAATTTTTTACTTTTTCTACAATTATTAGTTTTTCATCTTTCAATATTGTAAAACCTTTTTCATTTAGATTTTGTTCTAATTCAATAAGTAAATTGGGATTTATTTTTTCTGACAATTTAATTTCTCCAATATTAACAGAATCAAAATTAATTTTTAGCTTATTTAAAGTGCCTTCAACTGATTCTGAACATCTTGGACAAACCATATTTTGAACAATTATTTTATTAAAATTCATTGTCATAACTTAGACAATATAAATATTCAAAAATGAATTACCTAGAAATTGTTGGTTGGGTTGCTACATTTGTAGTGATTGGCTCTTTTTTAATAAATGACATGTTAAAATTAAGGTCAGTTAATCTGGTTGGAGCTACATTGTGGCTTGTTTACGGAGTCATAGCTGGTTCATTTTCTATAATGTTTTTGAACATCGTTGTAATGAGTATTCAAATTTTTAAAATCAGACAACTATTAAAGAATAAAAGTTAATAAATGATATTGCTACTTTTAAAATTGAGCTTTTTAGAAATAATTGGATTTTTATCAGCTTTTTTAGTTGGTATTTCTTTAGGTCTTTTGGGAAGTGGTGGATCAGCTCTAGCAATGCCAATTTTAATATATATTTTTAAGATTAATGAAAAATTAGCAACTGCCTATTCTTTGTTTATAGTTGGTTCAAGTGCATTGCTAGCATCTTACAGATATGGATTGAAAAAGTTAATTAATTATAAGGTGGCTACTTATTTTGGATTACCCTCAGTTGTAGGAGTAGTTTTGGTAAGATATTATTTAATTCAAGAAATACCTGAAAATATTATTTCTTATGATTACTTAACTATTACAAGTAGAAATTTAATTTTAGGCTTATTTTCAATTTTAATGATCATAGCTGGATATCAAATGGTCAAAAAAAAGAAATACATTAAAAAAAGAGTAAATAAAAAATTTAATGCATCATTAACTATCCTTGAAGGTTTTGCAGTTGGATCACTAACAGGGCTAGTTGGTGCAGGGGGAGGGTTTTTAATAGTTCCCTCCTTGATTTTATTATATGGTTTAAAGATGAAAGTGGCCATAGGAACATCTTTATTTATTATTTCATTTAAATCTCTTTTAGGATTTTTTATTGGAGATGTTCAAAAAAATTTAATTGATTGGGAATTTTTAGGTGCATTTTCATTTATAGCTTTATTAGGTATAATTATTGGCTTAACTCTAAGTCAACATATAAAAACCAAATTGCTAAAAAAAGGTTTTGGATTCTTTGTTATTGGACTAGGAATAATTATGATTTCTCTTGAATTTATTGTATAACTTCTTAGAACTAATAGTATGGTAGATTTAATAAAGAAAAATCTTAAGAACTATAAAGAACTTGAGTCGATCTACAGGAAAGATAAAAAAGGATTTAAAAAAGCGATAAATACTCTCTACAGTAAAATTGATGACAAAGTAATTCGAATATGGTATAACAGATTAAATTTCGAGACTGAAATAACTTTTACAATAAATAAAAGAGAGATTTTAATTGTTATTCTATTAGGTCTGTTTTCCGGTTTTATTTCAAAAATCCCTGATTTTTTTAATCTTGAATGGTATACATTAAATCCAAATGGGATTAAAATTAATGCTACAGAAGAAACATTTTACAGTAGAAATATATCTTTTATTATTTTTCCCTCTTTATGTTTTTATTATTTTCTTAAAGACAAATTCAGTATCAAGTATATAATAATATATGCTCTAATATTAATAATATCATCTTTATTTATTAACTCATTTCCATATGAAGAAAATTCCGATGTATTTGATTTAATATTATTGCATATGCCCATTTTTTCTTGGTTAATCTTTGGGTTATCCTACTTGGGAAATGATTTAAAAGATCCATTAAAAAGATTAAATTTTTTAAGACTTAATGGTGATTTCATTATTGTTGGTGTAGTGATTTTTCTATCTGGATTACTATTTTCAGGAATTACCATCAGTTTATTTGAAATAATAGGAATTGATATTGCAGAAAATTATTTTGATTATTTTGGTATTTGGGCGTTATCATCCCTGCCAGTTGTTACAGTTTTTGTAGTTACCAAGATCCCCGATTTAGTTAAAAAAGTTTCATCACTAATTGCAAATATTTTTACTCCATTAGTAGTTTTAATGTTAATTCTTTATCTACCTTCAATGTTCTTCTCGGAATTTGATCCTTTTAAAGATAGAGACTCATTGATGACACTGAATATTTTAAATATTTCTGTCATGGCCTTAGTAGTTTTCTCACTGAGCAGCTTTAAAGACTTAGTTTCAAATTTTAAAATTAATTCTGTATTGGCATTATCAGTATTAACTATCATTGTAAACCTAGTATGCTTAGTAGCTATTGTCGGAAGGTTGTTTGAAATGGGATTTACACCCAACAGAGTAACGGTTTTAGGAGCAAATCTGTTGATTCTGATTAATCTATTTTATGTCTTTTTTAGCCTTATTAAAGGAAAATCAAATGAAGATAAAGTATTAAATGTTAAGCATTCAATTGGAAAGTACTTGCCTATTTATGGAATTTGGTTCGCTGTTGTAATATTTATTTTACCTCTTCTGTTTAGTTGATTTTTTCAATTTTTAGATAGAAAGGAAGTAAATTTTTATTTCCATTTCTTAAAAAAGGGATTAAAGAATATTTCCCTTCATCAACTCTTATATTTTTTAATTCTATAAAATCTTCATTATCAAAACTTAAAATAGATTTTGAGTAAACTTTCTGATTCAGTTCAATTATAAATTTTGAGTTTTTATTTAATTGAACATCATTAAATTTTGCCTTAATATTATACAGACCTTTATTAAAATATGTTTCCCATTTTCCATAAATATTATTATTTGACCATATTCCTCTTTGACCACTTGCATCGTTTCTATTTAATATACTTGGGTTTTCTTGCTCATATCCAATATGAATTAAAGGTTGATTTTTAATATTAGTTGAATTAATTAATTCATCATGAATTTTATTTAAATCCAATTTTAATTCATTAGCTATTTCAGTATTGAAGTCAACTAAATTATCAGATTCTTTATAATCTTTTTCTAAATTGAATAACTCAAATTCATTTACAGAAGCGTTGTATGATGTATTGCCAACTAATTTAAATCCGTTTTTAATTAAAGAAATATTATTATAAAGTTCTGGCGATTTTCTTGTCCAATAAGAAAAGAATGATCTATTCTCTTTTTCTTCACTAATACTAAACATATCAAATCCATCAATTGTTCTATCACTAGGAATTTCGAAATCACAAAGTCTTGCTAAAGTTGGTAATAAATCTATGTGAGCACTCAAAGTATTGATTTGTTTTCTTGAATCTTGTAATTTGGGATATTTAAAATAAAAAGGGGCTTTTATTCCTCCATTGTAAACTGTTCCTTTTAAGCCTCTCAAATTTGCATTGTACCTTAACTGCTGTGGGCCATTATCTGTCATAAAAATTATAATTGTATCTTCTTCAATTCCAAGTTCTGTTATTTTGTCTAAAACTTTTCCAACATTATAATCAATATTGGAAATCATAGCATATATTTTTTTTGCATCTTCAATATCTTTTTTTGTCATTGGATTTTTTCCATCTTCATATATATTAGTAATGTTTGAATCAAGATATTCTTCTAAAAATTCATCTGGAACTTGAAGCGGTGTGTGAGGAGCATTGAAAGACAAGTAACAGAAAAAAGTAGATTCACTATTCTGCTCAATAAAATTAATTGCCTCATCAGTGAAAACATCTGAACAATATCCTTCATATTTAGTTTTTTCATTATTCTTCCACAGAATAGGATCAAAATAGCTTTTATCTTTTTGATAATAATTAGTTATATCACCAACCTGACCGATACCTCCTGAAAGATGAATTACAGATTCATCAAATCCCTGGTCAGATGGCCTAGAAGGGTAATTATCACCTAAATGCCATTTTCCAAAAATTCCTGTTTTATAATTCTTTTCTTGAAGTAATTCAGCTATAGTTATTTCATCAGTTGACATAATTGCACCCCCATTATATGTATCCCTAACACCTGTTCTGAGAGAGTATCTTCCTGTCATTAAACTAGATCGAGTTGGTGCGCAAACTGGAGATACATAGAAGTTATTAAAAACAACACTTTCGGACGATAATTCATCAATATTCGGTGTTTTTAAAATTGAGTTTTTATTGATTCCAAGATCTCCGTAACCTTGATCGTCTGTAATTATTAAAATGACATTTGGAGATTTTGTAAAATTTTGTTCTTTACAAGAAATAAACAATATAAATAATACTGATAAAAAATAATTATTAATCATCAATAGAAATTCTTGTAGGGGTGTCTTCCCCTGAAATCAAAGAAGATGTTCCTGCTGCTATCGCTTTAATAGTTTCAGTTATCGTGTACATATCTAAAGTAGAAACCTCGTCAGTAACTTTATGATAATCTAAATCTTTATCCATAGGGCTTGTAGAAAAAGTATGAGCTGGTATACCTAATCTTGCCAGTGCTGCATTGTCAGATCTATAAAAAAGTCTATATCCTATGAAGGGATCTGGATATAATTTATACTCCGATCCTTCTAAATTCTTCTGAACTATTTTACCAAAGTTTGATCTATCAAATCCAGTTAACCATGCTGTTTTTTCTCCAAAAGGAGATTCTTTGCCAATCATTTCAATGTTAATCCCAGCTATAATTGAGTCAGGATTAATTTTTTCTCCAAAATACCTCGAACCAATCAATCCCATTTCTTCAGCTGTAAAAAGAACAAATAGAATACTTCTTGAATTAGAATCAAGTTCTTTATAATGTTTAGCCAGTGATAAAACAGCGGTAGTTCCAGATGCATTATCGTTTGCTCCATTAAAAATATTATCCCCTTCTATATCATTGTTTATTCCAATGTGATCATAATGTGCAGAAATAACAATGTACTCATATGGCTTTTCTTTTCCCTCCAATAGTCCTATCACATTAAAAAGATTTAATCCTCTAGACTCAAAATTTTGTCTGTAATTGTCAGAATTAAATGTTTTTAAACCAATTGTTTCAAACTCCTTTTCAATATACTGTGCAGCTAATTCTATTCCTTGAGTTCCTGACTTCCTGCCTTCTAGCTCATCACTTGATAAGTAGGAAATATGCTTATTTACAAGATCTTCATTTATAACTTGAGATTGTAAGTTATAGTATGTTAAAAGAAGACTAAATAAAAAAAATACTCTCATTATCTAGACTGTGGAATTTGATTATTTATATGGTTCATATCAACAGAGCTTTCATTATTACCTAAAAGATGTTTTGTGAAATGATCTGCTCTTAACCAAAAATTATATTCAGTCATATTACCAAAACCATGTCTTTGAGTTGGCAATAGCATAAAATCAAATCTTTTATTTGCTTTTATAAGTTCATTTGCCATTCTAATAGTTGCTCCAGGATGAACATTATTGTCAATATCTCCAGTGACTAAAAACAATTTTCCTTTTAAATTTTTAGCTAAAGACGGGTTTTTATCAATATCGATTTTCCACTCAACTTCACCTTCTTTATTTTCTTTTTCTTTTACCCCGTAATGAGTCTCTGCCCACCAACTATTATACATTGTGTTGTCATGATTTCCGGCTTGAGAGTATGCAACTTTAAAGAAATCAGGGTATACCAAAATTGCTGCTGTTGACATAAAACCTCCACCCGAATGACCATATATACCTACTTTATTGATATCAATAAAACTGTGTCTGTTGGCAAGTTGTTCTGCAACATATTTTTTATCGGCTAAGCCATAATCTCTAGCATTTCCATAACCATAATTGTGATACCATTTTGATCTATCAGGATGTCCTCCTCTGTTTCCAAGTGTAATTACAACAAAACCTAACTGAGCCATTCTATCAAGTCGATCCATTCTTTGAGAAAATGATTTATTAACAGATTCCGTTTGCGGTCCTGGATATACATATTCTAATAAGGGGTACTTTTTATTTTCATCAAAATCAAAAGGCTTATACATCACACCATAAATATCTGTGATACCATCATCAGCTTTTGCTTTAAAAGGCTCTGGAAACTGATAACCAGCTTCAAACAAACTGCTTAAGTCAGCTATTTCTAGATTCATAACTAACGAACCATCAGAACTTCTAAGTTCAGATTTTGTAGGTGTATTAACTCTAGAATAATTATTTATAAAATATTTATGATTATCAGATGGTCTAGTAGAAGTGTTAAAATTTCCAGGATTCAAAACTCTTGGTGCTCCACCTGTTAGCGAAACTTTATATGTATGTTCATAATAAGGATCAATACTGTTATCTATACCATGAGCTGTAAAATACATTGTATTAGTTTTTTCATCAATATAATTAATGTTGTCACTGTGATAAGATCCTTTAGTTATTCTATTGATTAAGTTACCGTTGATATCGTATCTGTAGTAATGTCCCCAGCCATCTCTTTCAGACCAATGGATCATTTGAGTTTCGTTTTTAATTAAATAAACTGGCTTTGTTTCATAAAAATATGTGTTTGTTTTATCCTCAATCAAAACTTGAACTTCACCAGTATTTATATCAGCTACACAAATTTTTAAAGATTGTCTATCTCTTGAAATAGTATGGAAATAAATTTTACCTTTTTCAGAAAGTAATAATGTTGGTCTAAAATCATCACTAAATGAAGATGGTTTTCTACGCTTACTGAAAATTGAAATATATTGCTGTTCTTCAGGATCTAGTTTTACTTTATTTATTTCCTTACTTGGAATATCAAATATCAACACTTCTCTTTTGTAATATTCTTTTTCACCAGGCATGTGATATTTGTATGTTTCCAGAGTGGGCCTCTTTTTAGCCACTGAATTAATTACCCATAAATCTTTGATGTGTCTACTATCTGTTTTTTGATAAATAAATTTCTTAGAGTCAGAAGACCAATAGCCTCTTACAGGAAATCTATCGTCTTTTCTTTTTTCAATTTCTTCATTATCTAAACCTCTACCATAACCTCCATATCCATAGTTTTCAACTCCATCTTTTGT